>CANGNU010000085.1 GCA_947455365.1 Rickettsiales bacterium
AAAGTAAAGTTACTGTTGAAGGTGTTAATATTGCAACCTTCCACAAGAAACCTACTTCACAAGCTCCGGGACAAATTTTAAAAGTTGAAAAGCCAGTTCATATTTCAAATGTTTCTCATGTTGAAAATGGTAAGGCAGTAAAGGTTAAATTCGTTATTGAAGCGGGAGAAGGCAAAGCTTTCACTAGAAAGAGCCGCGTTTCAAAAAAATCTGGTAAAAAAATTGGTTAAAAAATGCAGACATTAACAGAAAAATTATATAAAGAATCTCTAGCAGATTTTAAAAAACAATTCTCTTACACTAACAACTTGGCGATTCCTCGCTTGAAAATGGTTAGTGTCAATGTGGGAATTAAAGCCACGGACAGTGACAATAAGTATTTAGCTTATTTGGCCACTCAAATGTCAAATTTTACTGGCCAAAAGTCAGTATTGACTAAGTCTCGTAAGGCGATCTCAACTTTCAAATTGCGCAAAGATTTGCCAATTGGTTGCAGAGTTACCCTTCGTGGTAAAAAAATGTATCAGTTTTTAGATAAATTGGTTCACATCGCGCTTCCACGCGTTCGTGACTTTCGTGGCTTGACTGCGAAAGGCTTTAACCAAAGTAATCACTATTCTTTTGGTTTAAAGGAACATACAATCTTCCTTGAAGTTGATCTTGACAATGTTATGAAAGTTTTCGGTTTAAATGTTACCGTGGCTACAACCGCTAAAACTAAGGAAGAAGCGTTGTATTTGTTGAAAGCAATCAAGTTCCCAATTAAATAATTAGAGTTACAATATGGCAAAGAACTGCTTAAAAATTAGAAATGAAAGAAGAAAAAAATTGTCAGTTTTGCATAAAGCAAAAAGACAAAAACTTCTTAACTTGACCAAAGATGAAACTCTTTCTTTTGAAGAAAGATTGGCGGCACAAACTCAATTGACGCAAATGCCAAGAGATGGTTCAGTTATTCGTTACAGAAATAGATGCGCTTTGAGCGGCCGTCCTAGAGGCAACTTTAGAAAATTTGGTCTATCAAGAATTGCATTGCGTGAATTGGCTTCTTGGGGTCAAATTCCGGGTTTAGTAAAATCAAGCTGGTAGTTTAGCCAGCGCGGGTCAACGGTTAGTTGGCTTTAGTAGTAATAAATATAAAATAAAATGTTTTTTAATCATCCAGTTTCAGATCTAGTAGTTAGAATTAGAAATGGCTATTTAGCAAAAAGAACCATCATCGCTTCTCCAGTTTCTAAGCTGCGCGAAAATATTTTGCACTTGCTTAAAGCGGAAGGCTTTATTCTTAACTATAGCAAAATTAAAGAAGAAGGCTCTAACGAAAGATTCGATATTCACTTGAAATATCATCATTCAGCACCAGTTGTTGGTGATATTGAAGTTATTTCAAAACCTGGAAAAAGAGTTTACACTACCGTCGATAAAATTCCTGTCATTAAAAATGGCCTTGGAATGGTTGTCTTATCTACTTCACAAGGAATCATTCCTGACTATGAAGCTAGAGAAAAGAAGCTTGGCGGCGAAGTTTTATTAAGAATATTTTAATTCATAACATGTCTAGAGTAGGAAAATTACCAGTTCAAGTTCCTGAAAACATTAAAGTTGCGGTTAGCGGCTCTACAGTTTCATTTGACAATGGTAAAGTAAAAAAAACTTACGAAGTTTCTAAGGGAGTAAAAGTTGTTTTTGAAGATAAAAAACTACAACTTTCTGCTATCGATAAAGCTATCCCAAAAATTTCAATGTTTGTGGGAATGGATCGTAGTAACTTGAAAAATATCGTTATTGGCCTTGGAACTCCATTTAAAACTACGCTAGAAATTAACGGCGTTGGTTATAAAGCTGCGGTTGATAAAAATCTTTTAGTGTTAACTTTGGGCTATAGCCATGAAATTGTTTACGCTTTGCCAAAGGGCATTACGGCTGCTTTCGAGAAGCCAAACTTAATCATCATTTCTGGTGATGATAAAGTTCTTGTTGGACAAATTGCATCAGAAATAATTTCTTTCAGAAAGCCTGAGCCTTACAAAGGTAAAGGTGTAAAGGTTGCTGGTAAAGCAATCTTGCGTAAAGAAGGTAAGAAAAAATAATTAAAATATGTTAACTACTTTTCAAAGAAGACAGCTTCGCACTAGAGGCAATATTGCTGCAAGAAACAAGTCATTAAGACCTCGTCTTGTAGTATTTCGTTCAAATAAAAATTTGGGCGCACAACTTGTTACTGCTGAAGGCACGACATTAGTGTCTTACTCAACGGTTAATTTTGAAGAAAACAAAAAAATTAGCGGCATTGAAAAAGCTAAATTAGTTGGCAAAGAATTTGCCAAATTAGCTCTTGCAAAAAACGTTAAAGAAGTTGTTTTTGATAAGGGCGCTTATATTTATGGTGGCCGGGTGAAAGCCTTGGCTGACGCTTGCCGCGAAGCCGGATTACAGTTTTAATAATATAAATTTTTCAAGATGTCTAAACACGCTAAAAATAGTAATTCTGAAATTATCGAAAGATTAGTTTCAATTAACAAAGTTTCTAAAACAGTTAAAGGTGGTAAAAACCTTTCATTTGCAGCTTTGGTAATTGTTGGCGATAAAAATGGTAAAGTTGGTTTCGGCAAAGGAAATGCAACTGAAGTTTCTGACGCTAAAAATAAAGCTTTCGAAGCCGCGAAAAAAGCGATGGTGAAAATTTCTCTTAAAGAAAGCAGAACAATCCATCATGATAGTTACGCTACATTTTGCTCGGCAAAAGTTTATTTGCGCTCAGCTCCTGCAGGTACTGGGGTGATTGCTGGTGGACCAATGCGCGCCATTTTTGAATGCGCTGGAATTCATGATATTGTTGCAAAATCAGTAGGAACTTCAAATCCTTATAACATGGTGGGCGCAACTTTTATCGCCTTGAAGCAATTAATTTCACCAAAAATTGTTGCTGATAGAAGATCAAAAGAAATTTCTGATATTGTTAAAAGAAGAAATTCTGCAGTTAAGCAAAATAGTGCAAAACCAACTGCAGAATAACGATTTAATTATTTTATTTTATGTCACTAACAGATTTTCTAAACAAAAAAATTATCGTTACGCAAGTTAAAAGTGAAACAAAACTCACTAGTAGACAAGCTGGAAACCTTATCGGTTTGGGCTTACGCGGCGTTAACACAACTTCTACACTCGATTGTTCTTCAAGTACTTTGGGAATGATCAAAAAAGTTAACCACATTGTGAAGGTTAAATTAGCTTAATTCGCTTGTAATTTTATAAATTTATGTCTAGTCCTCTAAATAGTTTAAAGAAAATCAAAACACAAGGCCGCAAAAGAGTCGGCCGTGGTATTGGTTCGGGTAAAGGTAAAACTTCTGGCCGTGGTGTGAAAGGTCAAAAAGCAAGAACTGGTCACTCAACTGTAAAAGGTTTTGAAGGTGGTCAAACTCCAATCTACATGCGCTTGCCTAAAAGAGGCTTCAAAAATCACATGCGCGAAGAATATGAAGAATTGAACATTAAAGATGTTATCAATTTAGTTGAAAGCAAAGTTATTGCTGAATCGGCATCGTTGACTAAAGAAAATTTACAAGAATTGGGTTTAATTGATGATGCAAAATCTACAGTTAAATTGATTATGGGTGGCAATAAAAATGCAACTCTTCCAAAAGTTAAAATTATTGTCGATAAATATTCTGCAAACGCGAAAGTTTTTGCTTAGTTAATTATAGGCCTTGCTTTTGCGGGCCTTATTTTATGCATTTAGTTGCATAGTTTGACCTAGGGTTTCTAGGTTTTAGAGATGAATGTGCATCTCGCTGAAAATAATGTTTTCATTATTATTCAAACTTTTATTACGAAATTTCTTCGTTTAATAAAAGAAGACACATAGAATTATCCTTATGGAAATTCTTAATTATTGGTTTTTCCAATCACAAATTTTTAAATAAAAGTGGCAGTTCAAGCTTCAGATCTTAAAAGACGAATTTTATTTACGATTGCCATTTTGCTTGTCTATCGTTTTGGTACTTTTGTTCCAATTCCTGGCATTGATGTTGATATTCTAAAAAAATTCTTTGGTAGCGAAAAAGCTAACTTTTTTGGCATGATTAATCTTTTTTCGGGCGGCGCGCTTGAAAGAATGAGTATTTTTGCGCTTAACATTATGCCTTACATCACTTCATCAATCATTATGCAATTGATGACTTCAATGTATAAGGGCTTGGCTGAATTGAAGAAAGATGGTGAATATGGTCGCGCCAAAATTAATCAATATACGCGCTATCTTACAATTATTTTGGCAATTTTCCAATCGCTCGGGGTTTATTATGCTTTGGCTAATGCTGATCATTCGGCCTTTATTTCTGATTCGCCAATTTTCCTTTACACCACTTGCGTCAGCTTGGTTGGTGGAACGGTAATGTTGATGTGGTTTGGTGAGCGCATTACTACTTCGGGCATTGGTAATGGCATTTCGCTAATTATTTTTGTCGGCATTGTTTCATCTTTGCCATCAAGCGTGGCGCACATTTTTGACTTATCGCGCACTGGGGTTTATTCATGGTTTGCGGTGATATTTTTCTTCATTGCTTTGGGGTTGTTTTTTGCGGTAATTTGCTTTGTGGAAAAAACCTATAAGCGCATTAAAATTCAATATCCAAATGCGGCGATGATAAAATCATCGGGCATGGCCGATTCATCATTTCTGCCGCTTAAAATTAATGTTTCTGGGGTAATTCCACCAATCTTTGCTAGTTCGGTATTAATGTTTCCGTCGGCTTTTGTGCAATTCACTGGCGTTGAAGGTGGGTTTTTAACTACCGCTT
>CANGNU010000086.1 GCA_947455365.1 Rickettsiales bacterium
AGAATTTTTTGATATTTCTCGCGATCAAAATTTTTGCCAACGGTAATTTTAATTGGATCAACAAATTTTTTACCGTGATAAAGGCTATTATTAAAAATTATCGCCAATTCGCTAAGGTCGCCGCGACTATTGGGAGTATTGCTTAGAAGCCTCATATATAAAGGTGAATTTTTCTGCCAAAGCTCTTGCAATTTTTCTGCGCTATAATTTTGCTCTGCAGAATTAATGGCGCGCGCGACAATATTTTTTCTTTCGTCAGATAAATTTGTTGCACTGCGCGATGACGATAAAGCTTCACACACTAGATAATAAAGCTCTCTTGCCCGAAACTCTTTTTCATCAAATAATTCTGCTTCAATAATTTCTCCTGCAAGATTGAATTTAATCTCTGCAGTTTTCTTTATAATTTCTGCAATTTCTGTATAATTGTTCTTGTATTGATGGGTTTTTTTTCCCAACTCAAGACTAATCAAATTATCCTTTTTTCTTGCTAAGATGGTACTGTCTTTATCCTCTAACTTGCTGGCTTCAATGGGAATTGGTTCTTGAATTATTTCGGTATGGCGTTTTGCAAATTCACCTAAAACTTTTTGTAAATTCTCGCTGTAAAATTTATTGCTAAGATCTTGCGAGTTAGAAATTGGTATTAGCGCTCTTGTTGTTAATTTTAATGATCGAAAGGCCCGTGGAATCAATTTGCTCATGACCTGTTGGCGCTATAATTGTTCAAAAATCAGCCATAAAATTCCTAGAGCAGTCAGGGCAATTCCTGCAAGCTCTAGTTTGTTAGGCCTCTCTTGCAAAATAAAGTACGAAGCTAAAATTGCCAATACTAATTCCAATTGTCCAACTGCTTTAATATGAATAACACTACCCAGCGCGAAAGCAATAAACCAGCAGACCGAGCCCGCAAAGCTTAATAATGAAGTTCGCAAAAAAGATGATTTATTTTCGGCGCTAAACAAGCTGCGCCAATCTTTGATTAAGCGTTTTTGCCATAATTTAACCGCAATAAATAAAATATTTTGCAGAAAAATTACCCACATTAAAACCATCAGCGGAGGCTTGATTCCAGTGAATCCAAGGCCGTATAATTCTTCTGCAGCAAATTTTAAACTGAAGGCGGAAATTGAAAAACAAAATCCACAAAGTAAGCCAAAAAATGCCGCAGGATTTTTTAAAGATTGTAAAAATTTCTGTGAGCTGCCATTAAAAACCAAGCCCGACATCATTATCACGCCAGCAGTTGTGACAAGGATTGCGGCAATTTCCATCGCTGAAATTTCTGCGTGAAAAAACAACATTCCAATTAACAAAGCTTGTAAAACTTCAGTCTTATAAAAAGCAATTCCAATGCTAAAATTTTTTGATTTAAAAGTTTGCAGTAAAAAAATATTTCCCGCAATTTGCATTACGGCGGTAACGATGCAGTAGAAAACAAATTGCTGATTTACCGCTTGAAAAGTTTGTAGCAAAACTGCTAATGCAAAAGGCAGTGGCAAGATAAAGCGCGACCAAGAAACGGTGAAGGAATCAAGTTTTTTGGCGAGGGATTTTTGCTCAAGATTGCGAAAGGTTTGTAGAATTACCGCGGCAATTGTGTAGAAGATCCAAGACATATTAATTTTGAGGCATTACCCCTAAAATTGGTGCAATGTTGCGTACTACTCTGCCAACGATTGGCGCTGCTACCATGCCCCCAGTATTGAAGCTGTAATTAGGGTGATCGAGTACGACATAAACTAAATATTTTGGTTGCGACATTGGAAAAACAGCAATGAACGAGGCAACGGTCTGGCGTTCATTATAGCCGCCACCTTCAGCCTTGTTGGCTGTGCCCGTTTTGCCACCAAGTTCATAGCCTTCCACATTAGAATTGCGCCCAGTGCCCTCTACAACCACTTTACGCAACATTAAACGCATAATAGCTGAAGTTGATTCTTTAATCACCCTTTTGCCATCTGGCTGCTTTTTTAGCTTCAAGAATGATGGATTATAGAAAAGCCCACCATTAGCAATGGCTGCGGTCGCCGTCGCAATATGCAGCGGCGTAATTGCAATGCCATGGCCGTAAGAAATTGTGTAAAGGCTAATATCGCGCCAAACCTTAGGAAATATTGGGCGCCCAAGGCCGGGAAATTCAACATCAACTTTCTTTAAAAAGCCAATTTTACGAAGAAAATCGCGCTGACTATCAATGCCAATTTTTTGCGCAATCTGTACCGTGCCAATGTTTGACGAGTGCGAGAAAATTTCGGCCACCGTCATTTCGCCCTTAAATGGGTGGTCATCTTTAATGGTGAAACGCCCGTATTTAATGGGGTCGGAGACATTATAAACATCTTCCATTTTAATTAAATTTTCATCAAAAGCATTGGCATTAGTAAAAATTTTAAAGATTGAGCCAAGCTCGTAGACGCCATTAGTGACGCGGTTGAAGCGCTCATCTTGCGAAGCTTCTTGTTGCAAATTAGGATCAAAACTAGGTAGGGAGGAAAGCGCAAGAATTTCGCCATTTGTAACATCCATCACTAGCCCCGAAGCCGCTTTGGCCTTGAATTCTTCAATGCCACCAAGCAATTCATTATTAAGAACATCTTGAATGCGAACATCGGCGGCAAGTTGAATTTTTTCTTCGTTGCGTAGCAAGTTATTGTCGTATTGCATCTCAATGCCCGCAAGGCCGTGGCGGTCAAGGTCAACATAGCCAACCAAGTGCGATAAAATTGATCGTTGCGGATAAACCCGAATGCGATCATCTTCAAAAAGCAGCCCTGCCATTTTTAAATTTTGTACGCGCTCCTCCTGCGCCGGAGTAACATTGCGGCGAATTAACACCCAGCCTTTATTGCTGCGATTGCCCTTTTTATCGCTAATTTTTTTGAGAATTTCTTGATAGGGAAGGTCGGGGAAGATGGTCGCTAAACCCTTGGCAATAAAGGTTGGATCCTTCACCAAAATGTTGCTTACATAAAGTGATTTAGTTTTGAGATCGGTCGCAACCAACACGCCGTTGCGGTCAATAATATCGCCGCGCTTGTTGATTTTATTGAGGTCGTAGATGAAGCTAAGTTTTACTTTATCGCCCGAAACCGCCAAATAAAACATGCGCAAAATGATCAGCGAAAAAACGGCGATGATGCAGAAATAAACAAAGATCAGGCGATTTTTTTTTAGTTCTGCAATGGCCATTGAGGAAAATTATTTTGTCATTTGCGTATTTTTATAGTGCAGTTTGCCCTACATCAGCTCTGCTTGAGCCTGCGCATGTCATTCCCGCAAAAGCGGGAATCTTCTACACTCCAGTTTCAGAAACCAATTTTTTCACCGCTTCAACCGAGCGATTAAACATGGTCAATTCTTGTGAATTCAACTTAACTTCAACAATTTTTTCCACGCCATTTTTACCAATAACCGCCGGCACGCCAATATACAAGCCATTCACGCCATATTCACCGCTTAAACTTGCCGCAACTGGCAACACTTTTCTCTTATCAAAAAGATAGCTTTCAGCCATTAAAATAGCCGATGCAGCTGGTGCGTAAAAAGCCGAACCAGTGCCTAAAAGTTTTACAATTTCGGCGCCGCCATCACGCGTTCTTTGGACAATTTCGTCAATTTTATTTTTAGTCGTCCAACCCATCTCGATTAAGTCAGGAAGCGGAATGCCAGCAACTGAAGAATAGCGAATTAACGGCACCATTGTGTCGCCATGTCCACCTAAAACGAAGCAATTTACATCTTCAACTGAAACATTAAATTCGCGTGCTAAAAACAGCCCAAACCTTGCAGAATCAAGTACTCCGGCCATTCCTACAACTTTATTTTTTGGCAAGCCAGAAACTTTTTGCATTACATGAACCATGGCGTCAAGTGGGTTAGTAATTACAATAACAAATGCCTCTGGAGCGTGTTGTTTAATGCCTTCAGCGACAGTTTTAATAATGCCAACATTGGTGTTCATTAGGTCATCGCGGCTCATGCCGGGTTTGCGGGCAATTCCGGCGGTCACAATAATTACATCAGAGCCGGCAATATCGGCGTAGTTGCTAGTGCCAGTAAGGCTGGCGTCGAAGTCTTCAACTACGGAAGATTGTTCAATATCAAGCGCTTTGCCTTGAGCAACGCCGGCATTCACATCAAATAATATCACATCGCCTAAATTTTTTAAGCTAGCTAAATGGGCCAGAGTGCCGCCAATATTGCCTGCGCCGATTAGTGCGATTTTATTTCTTTTTTGCATAAATGAATTTGTAAAATTGTTAATTTGGAAAGTTTTAGAATATAAAATCTTGCGCTAAAAATATAGTGGTTTTATTGGAAATTTTTGGGTTGGGTTGTCTTAACCTTTTCTTTCTTATATCCTTCTGCGTTGTTTTGGTAAATCTTGGTCTTTTTTGTTGAACTTCTAGATCTCGCTTCTCCATCAAGCCTAGGGGGAAGTGCTCTGCTGCTCAAACAGCTGAGCCATCTAGTTTAAATGCAAGCAGAGCTTGCGATGGCTCAGAACTCGCATCAGAGCACTTCCCCCTAGGCTTGATGGAATGCTGGAAGTGTGGTAAAAGCAAGGTTGGCTTTAGTTTTTGGAATAAGTGAATGCGTGAATTTAGGGAATTTAAAGAGTGCGAGGCTTAAAAATTAAGGAGTGCAAGGCTTAAAAATTCTCCAACATGTCATTCTCGCGCAAGCTGGAATCTAATGTCTTCATTGCTAGATTTAATTCTTCCATTTTTCCATCTTTCCATCTTTTCATCTCACAAC
>CANGNU010000087.1 GCA_947455365.1 Rickettsiales bacterium
ATTTATCGTGAAAAACAATTAGATAGCGCTTCTTATGAAAAAGAATTGGCGACAATTCGCATTCAAAAAGATAGTGGTCGCCTTACTCAAGAGCTGCGCAACGCGGTGAAAGATGCCTTTAACCCCGACTACATTGAAGCTGATCCAAAATATATTTTATCACTCGACTTAACCAAGGGCATTTCGGGAACCTTCATTACTGCAACTGGTGCGTCTGGTCGTAACAAAGTAACTCTAACAATTCTGTATAAATTAAGAAGTGTTGAAACTGGTGAAACCGTGGCTTTTGGCACTACTGTGGTGAATGATAACTATGATGTGCAAACTAATCGTTACGGTACTTATGTTGCAGAAGATTATGCCCGTTCAAACTTGGTAAAAGTTGCGGCACTAAATATTCGTAACTTGGTGGTGAATGATTTAATTGATTTAGCGCGCCAAGATGAAAACCTGAAAAAAGGAATTATCGAAGAAGAAGAGTCTGTAGACCTGCCGCCATGTGGCGCGCCACTTAAACAGCAAGATGCAACAGCTAAGCAGCAGGAAACAATTCATTAATAATTCTGTTGCGTAAATAATTATTATTTTTTGCGCCGCTATATTTTGTAATAATTTTTCCATCGGCTGCAATCAATACTGTAAAGGGAATGCGGCCTTCATATTGAATATTTTTCTGCTGCAAAAATTCTTTAAATCCCTCTTTAAAAGCTAAAAATCTTGGTTGAAAATAAAGCGGGCCTTTAGCGGTTAATTCTTCTAGAAGAGCTTGCTGATTGATGTCGCGGTCAATTGCCAAAGAGATAATATGCAAATTAGTATTTTGAAACTCGCGAGCAATTTCATTAAAATTTGTAAAATTTTCCTTACAAATTGAGCACCAAGTTGTATAAAAGTAGAGCAATATTGGCTTGCCGTCATATTTTTCAAACTCATTGGCAATTTGTGTTGTGGTCATTGCAACTGGCATTTCATCATTGTATGAAATATTTTTTGATGGCGGAATTTGCACATCTAAATGCGCAACATTGATGACAAAATAATTCCACGCGAATATGCCAGCAACGACTCCGGCAGCAATAACTAAGAAGAGCATATTGTGATCCTTTTTTTGTTTTTGTTGATAGGCTTTGATTGAAACAACTTTTTCGTTATTCATTTATGATTATTAAAATTAAAAATTTTCGTTTTAAAACTATTCTGGGAATTTATGAATGGGAAGAAAAATTTCAGCGCGAAATTATTATCAACGCAAAAATTGAAACCGACCATGATCGTGCGCGCTTTACCAATGATATAAAAGATACTATTGATTACGACGAAATTATCACAAAAATTAAAGAATTATTATCGAGTAAAAGTTTTAAATTAATTGAAGAAATGGCGCAACAAATATTAAACTTGATTATGCAAGATAATCGCATAAAAAGATGTGAAATAGAAATTGATAAAGTTGGCGTTGTTGAAAATGTTGAATCATTTGCAATTTTATTAACTCAAGATAGAAACTAGATGGACCTTAGAACGACAACGGCTCTCAAGCGCATCAATCTTCATGGTCAGGTAAAAAAATATCTGACAATTTTATGCTATATTTGCATTGTAGCAGGAATTTTTATTTATGTTTTTTATGGCCTGAATAAAAAAAATCAAAGCTATAAATTGGTTTCTGATTATCAAAAAAATCCTGAGAAATTTCAGGTGGAAAAAATTATGATTAATCCGCGCATTAAATTTCAATATAATGATAACCAAGTTTATGAAATTAAAGCGAAACGCGCGGTGCATAAAGATGAACAAGAAGTTACCCTGTTTGATGTCTACGCCAATGGTGCAATGGGCAACATTACTGCGGGTGAATTAAAAATTAACGAAGAAGGCGATCATTTAGTTTTTACACAAAATCCGGTTTTAATTTTAAATAAGGGAGATGCTCATGAGTAATAAATTTGGCGAAAAATTTTCTTTTACAACTTGGGGAGAAAGTCATGGCGATGCAATTGGCTGTGTGATTGACGGCTGCCCTTCCCTTATTGAATTAAGCGAATCTGACATTCAACCTTTTTTGGATAAGCGCAAACCCGGACAGTCAAAATTTACAACGCAACGCCAAGAAGGTGATGAGATAAGAATTTTGTCAGGGGTGTTTGAGGGCTACACTACTGGCACGCCAATTTCGATGATTATTGTTAATGAAGATCAAAAAAGTGCTGATTATTCTGAAATTAAAGACAAGTTTCGGCCGTCACATGCCGACTTTACTTATTTTCAAAAATATGGCATTCGTGATTATCGCGGTGGTGGAAGGTCATCGGCGCGTGAAACTGCAATGCGCGTGGCTGCGGGGGCTGTGGCACGAAAAATTATTGCTGAAGAGGGAATTGAAATTTTTGGCTATTTAACGCAAATTGGCGAGAAACAAATTGACCGCTCGCGCTTTGATTTTGCTGAAATTGAGAAGAATGATTTTTTCTGCCCCGATGCAATTGCTGCGGCTGAATTTGCCGATTATCTGTCAGAAATTCGCAAAACAGGAGACTCTGTCGGTGCTGTAATAGAGCTGGTTGCGCGCAATGTTCCTGCTGGCCTTGGTGAGCCAATTTACAATAAACTTGATGCAAGAATTGCGGCAGCAATGATGGGAATTAACGCGGTAAAAGGCGTAGAAATTGGCGCTGGCTTTGGTGCGGCAATGCAAAAAGGAAGTTCGCTTGCTGATGAAATGTGGATGGAGGGTGATCAAGTGCAATTCTCGTCAAATCACTCGGGTGGCGTGCTGGGGGGCATTTCTTCTGGGCAAGATATTGTGGTGAGATTTGCCGTAAAGCCCACCAGCTCAATATTGGTGCCGCGGCGCACTATTGATGTTAACGGAAATAATACTGAAATTATCACCAAAGGCAGGCACGATCCTTGTGTAGGAATTCGCGCAGTGCCAGTTGGCGAAGCAATGCTGGCTTGTGTTTTAGCTGATTTTTTATTGCTGCGCTAAAAACCGAATTAGTTATAAAATTTCTAATCCATCAGAATATTTTTCTGTATTAGCGTTTTTTACTGTGGAAGCTTCTGACGCCTTAATCGCATTGCTAGGATTTTTTTTCGCTGGCGGAGTTGGTAAAATTCTTTTTTTGCGAATTACGCCAGATTCTTTGTCTAGAGCATTGTCGGTGGCAGCGGCTTCACTTGCTCTATCATATTGCCGCAGACTCTCTTGTTTCATATTAAGATAATCTTCATCATCATATTCAAGGGGGATTTCATCATATTTAAGATCTTCCTCAGTCATGTCGCCATCAGATAATTCTTTTTCAAACATATCATCATCTTCAAGTTGAAGAGGCGACTTAGCATATTTAAAAGCTTCTTCAATAGTGTCTTCAGCCGCCTTCATAATATTCGCATCAGACAAATTATTTTCTGATTCTCTTCTTTTATATTCACTATGTTGAGCGGCAATTTCTGTTGTTGGTGCGCTTTGTATTAAAGCCTTAACCTCATCTCGATAAGTTTCAACTTCAAAGTTTTTTCGGTATTTAGTTTCCGCATAATTTATTCCGTATTTTTCGTTATCTACAAGGCGCTTAGGTATTTCATTGAAATGGTTGAATAAAATAAATTTTCTTGCCGGAAGTTTTAATTCTTCTAGATGTTTGAGATATCTAGGCTGTGGCAAGATTAATAATGACGACTTTCCAGCAACTGTTATTGAACTAATATATTTATAGAGATATTGTAAATTGTTATCTGCGGGAAATGAATAATGACGATCGAGAGGCAGCTCTTTTAAAGAAGAGCAATTATCAAATATAAGCGAAATTGACTTAATTTTAGAATTTGACTTGTCGCATTCTTCGGTTAATTCTGCAAGCTTGCGGAATGATTCTGCGTTTAGACATCCGCCATCTATATTGCGATTGGTGAATGTTACTTTTATTATTGATTCATCTGCATCTACTTTAAATAAATTATCTATTTTTGTATTGATTTTTGGTTTTGACATAAAAGTTTATATTAAAAAGAAGTGTTTAAAATATTTTTGTTAAATTCTTAATAGCTTTTTCATCTTCCAAAAAATTTCAGTATTTTCATAAATTCCTGAGAATTCTTCAGCGCCGCGACCATAGGCAAATACTGGCACCATGCTAGCAGAATGACCTTTTGAGGTAAATTTTGGCGTAACTGCGCCATAATTTTCTGTCTTAAAATTATTTTTGCCAGTTAGTGCAAAGCCGCCAGTTTCATGGTCTGCCGTGACTACAACTAAAGTGTCTTTATTTTTTGCGGCGAAGTCTAACGCCTTGCCAATTACGCGGTCAAAATCTAGTACTTCTTGCTTAATATATTCTTCATCATTTTCGTGACCGCCCCAGTCAATTTGTGACCCTTCAACCATTAGAAAAAACCCCTTTTTATTTTGTGAAACAACTTGCAAAGCTTTTTCTAACGCTTGTTCGTGATAATTTTTGCGACCTTTTTGCATTTTTGGTAAATGGTCTTCAGCTAGCAGTGCTGCGGTTTTGCCGTGATAATTATCGGCAAAAAATATCTTTTCATCAGTGTAAATTTTATAGCCATTTTTTTGCAATTGTTCAGTTAAATTTTGATTATCTTTGCGACTAGTAAAATATTTTGCGCCACCGCCAATAAAAATATCAATGTCAGTTTTGAGAAAATCGGCGGCAATTTCTTCGTATAAATTGCGCA
>CANGNU010000088.1 GCA_947455365.1 Rickettsiales bacterium
TTCAATTCGGTTAAGATTGACACTATTTGGTTTATAAATCTGATATAATTTAGCGCGCGCTGGAGCAAGCATAAGTGTATCAATGCTATGTGTTGCCATTATGACAAGTACACCTCTATCTACAAAATATTGTTGTATAACTTTAAAAAGCGCTTCAGTTAAAGATGGGTTGAGTGTGGCGTCATATTCATCAAGTAATAAAATTTTTGGTTTTATTTGCTTAGGCGCCAATACTGCAAAAGTTAAAGATATTATTGCCTTTTCTCCATCCGACAAATCAGACAGAGACCTCTTTTGAGAATCATCAACTTCTCCGTTACTATCAATTGAATAGAGGGCTGGTTGCTCATTTATAATATCTGCTTCGGTGCGATAATAATTATTTTTGAAGCGATAATCAAATTCTAGATATTTAAAAAGATTGTTTAGTTCTGTCCAAGGGGCAATTTCAGATAAAGAATTTTTTAATTCCTTCCCTCCAGCGTCAAATGCCTTTACTTTTTCGTGGTGAATTTTTGAGGTGTAATTAAAAAAAATTTCACCAATTTTATTATCAAAAATATTATCTTGATAGAGCACAAAATCTGGCTGAATTTCTTGAATAAATTCATCTTCTTTAATTCTTTTTTGGTTAAATGCCTCCTCACCAAATTTATCTATCATAATCTTTTTTATTGATCTGTAAGAGTTATTAAATCCTTCGGGTTCTAAGTTATTTGGTTTATTGTACTGCCTCCACAATTGATTTCTCACTTGCTCTCTAGTTGCTATGGAGGCGGCAGTTAAATTGTTAATTCCTAAATAGTCTCGAAATGACTTATATAAAACTTCATTTGTTTCAATCTTGATAGAATCTAGGTTAAGTTTTCGATTGATTATTTTCTTTGGTTCAACATTCTGAATTCTTCCATAAATAATTTTCATTAATTGAGTTTTGCCGCTACCATTGACGCCAGAAAGTAGTATTAAATCACCCACTAATTCTTGAGAGAAGTCTTTTTCAAAAGAACCAAATTTTTCATTAAGTTTTATTTCTAATTTTTTCATATAAGCTTTTGTTATAATTTAAATTATCTCTGCATTGTGTCAAAACAACCCTACCGATAATAATACCGACACTGCAAAATCACCACTTCCCCACATTCATTCACCCGATAAACCAACCGATTATCCCCAGTAATTCTACGCGACCAGCACCCCGATAAATTATGTTTCAAAGGCTCAGGTTTGCCAATGCCAGCAAAGGGCTCGTGCCTAATGCTATCTAGCAATTCTTTAATTCTTTTCACCATTTTTGGATTATTTTTTTGCCAAAATTTTAAATCATCAGCAGCAATTTTGGTCCATTTAATTTCCATGGCTAAATATCAACTTTTACATATTCGCCATCGCAATCTTGCTGTAACGCTTTATTCAAGCGGCGCGCATTTGCGGGGTTGGATAACAAATGCAGAGTTTCTATTAGCGATTCATAGTCATCGCGCGCAATCATTGCAACATCTTGATGTTGTTTGCGCGTAACAAAAAATGTCCCTTTGTTCAATTCTATTTTGCTTAGAACAGAGCTAAGATTTTGTCTTAAAGATGTGTAGGTTATTGTTTCTGTTGCCATGTTGTTTTCGCATTGGATAATTTCATATGTACATAATAGCTGTACATATGAAATTGTCAAGAATCTGTTTTTAAGTCGAGAAATTTGTAATAATCGCTAGGTGAAGAAAGTAAGGCAGGTGTGCTTTTTTGCTAAAAATTTATGTAAATGATAGTTGCAATAAAATAAACATCTTCTATAATTGCCCACAAATTGGCACTAGCCACATTCGACCCTAGCTTGCTGGGGTCGACTAAATCACCTCTCTTATCTTCTCTCGTAAAACTTCAAATTGTTCTTTTGTAAGCGTCCCCATTTGATGCGTTAGGCGTTTGCTTTCAAATATTCTTATTTGTGACAACAAAGCGCTGCCATTCTTGCCACCAAAATGAATTGGGTAATAATATAAGAAGTTTTTCTACAACATCTCCCCAATTTTTTTCGTCTTCAAAATCTCTCTCGCTTTCGCATATTTTTCATCATGCCAAAACATCAAGCAACCGTTGCAACCCTTGCCGCAGCAGACGTCCTTGCCAATGCGCGGGGTTCTTTGAGTTTTTGTTGCTGGTGAAATTTGCGATGAAATTTGCCCTGCAGAATCAGAATTTTCTAGCGCAGAATTTTCCAGTTCTGCTTCCTCCAAAACCTCCAACGCCTTAAAATATTTCTTGCGTTTGCGGTCATATTTTTCTTCGCGCACCTCGCCAGCTTCTAGCTTGTGCGACAATTCACGCGATTCTACTTTCAGCTTCTCGCTTTCTTCCAAGCCTTTTTCTTTGCGAATTAGCGAAAGTGGCGGCAATAATTTTTTCAATTCTGCGACGGTTTCTAAATGAAATAACCCAGCAGAGACGCGCATTGTCGGCTTTTGGCCAGCATGCATAACTTCGACCACATGATTTTTCTTCAGGTCAAAAAACTCATACATTCGCAGCAAAATTGGTTCGCGGCGCGATGGCGATAAAAACTCGATTACATCGCCCGCATCAAGGCGGTTCTTCACTTCAACAATCAGGTCATCGCCTTGCCATTCAACCACGCGGCCAGCATATTCGTAGAAAGAAGTTGAGCCGGTGCTTTCGTAATCATGCGCCAAATTAGTGAGGCGGCCGTCATGAAAGGCAAGGCTGTAGCCTCTATTTGAGACAGAATTAATTTCGTCCATATAGTCTTCAAACCGCCAATCTGTAGGGTTCGCCATGTAGTCATCAATTGCAGCGCGATAAACTCTTGCCACACTTCCTGCATAAAATTCCGTTTTGTTTCGGCCTTCAACCTTGAAGGAATCTAGGCCCAGCTTGATATATTCATCTAATTTTGGCAGCAAACATAAATCTTTGGCGTTCAAAATATAAGAGCCGTGAACATCTTCCTCAAAAGGCAGCAACTGGCCCGGACGCACTTCTTCTTCTAAGAAAAAATCGAATAAATCTTTGTTGTCTTCGTTGATTTCAATTTCATGTTCGGTGTTGTCTTTGAGTTTTATTTTCAATTTATAACCCCAGCGACAACTATGCGCGCAGCTGCCCTGATTGGCTCCGCGCTCTGCGAGAAAATTTGAAAGAAGGCAGCGGCCAGAATAAGTCATGCACATTGAACCGTGCACGAATGTTTCAATTTTAATGTTGGGGCATTTTTTGCGAATCTCGGCAAGCTCGTCAAAGCTGACTTCGCGGGCCATTACTACTAGTGAGGCGCCTTGCTTTTCCCAAAAATCTACGGTGAGCCATGAGCAAACATTGGCCTGCGTAGAGATATGTAGCTCTAAGTCTGGCGCGTGTTCTTTGACAAATTGAAATACACCCGGATCAGAAATGATCAACCCGTCGGGCTTTACAGCCTTAACGGTTTCGATGAATTGTGGCAGTTTCTCGATATCTTTATTATGCGAAAATAAATTGAGTGTAAGATAAACTTTTTTGCCGTGAGCATGGGCGAATTTTACACCTTCAACAACATCCTCTAAAGTGAAGCCAGACTTGACTCGCAAAGACATATCGGGGGTGCCGCAATAAACGGCATCGGCGCCGTAAAGAATGGCGGTTTTTAGGCGATCAAGTGTGCCTGCGGGCAGTAGTAATTCTGGGCGTTTCATGTTTTTTTTCTAAAAAAAATAATTGACTGAATTGCTATGTTATTAGTTTGACGATAAAATTTCAATCTTTTTATGGGCTAGAGAGTCAACAACATCAGGGTCGTGCGAGATTATGATATAGGAAATTTTCTGTTGCTGTTGAATTTTTTGCAGCAGCGTAAGAATTTCATTTTGCGTAAGTAAATCAAGGGCGGAAGTGGGTTCGTCAAGAATTAGAATTTGCGGATTTAAAATTAATGCGCGAGCAATTGCCACGCGTTGGCGCTGTCCACCCGATAATTGATGCGGATAACGATTAGCAATTTCGCCAGCAAAACCAAGGCTTTGCAGCATTGTTAAAACTTTTTCCTGCGGTTTTTTTTCGCCATTAATTACTAATCCTTCCGCAACAATATCCTTCACTAACATGCGCGGATTAAGGCTTGAGAAGGGATCTTGAAAAACAATTTGAATTTTTTGCGCTTCAGAAAAAATAATTTCACCTTCAAATTTTATCAATTTCATCAAAGCCTTCGCAATGGTAGATTTGCCAGAGCCGCTTGCACCAACAATTCCCAAGTTTTCACCTGCGCGCAAAGAAAAATTAACATTACGCGTTGCATAAAAATTTTTGTGTGAAAAAAATCCTGTTTTAATTTTGTGAACCACTGATAAATTTTTTACCTGCAAAATTGGTGAAGCTGTAGAGCCTTTGCTATCAAGGTTATCTGGCTTTTTCAACTTTGATGAGGTTGCTAAAAAATTAAGTTCAATAATATTTTGCGAAGCATGTTTCACCTTTGCCGCTTCTAGCAAAATTTTTGTATAAGCATGTTTTGGTGCGTTAAAAATTTCTTGCGCATTGCCTTTTTCAAGCAGCTTTCCATCCTTTAAAATCAACAGCTCATCGGCAATCTTGCGGACAATTTTTAAGTTGTGAGTAATGAATAAAATTGTAATTCCTAAAGTGTCGCGCAAGTGTAAAAACAGTTTCAAA
>CANGNU010000089.1 GCA_947455365.1 Rickettsiales bacterium
CTCCTCTAGCTTGCTGACTTTATCAATTTTAATTTTGGTGTTGATAAAAAACACAAGGCCAAAAAATATTATTTCACAAAGAATTGGCTTTGTTGAATTTTTCAAACACAATCCCCGCATAGCTTTAGCCAAGTTTTTGCTAGATTTACAAAATTATTGTTTGCTAACTTTAACGGTAATTTTTGGTGTAAAAATTGGCCTGACCCCAGAAAATGCTGGCTTGTTAATTGCCGCTTTTATGGCCAGCGGAATGTGCGATTTATATGCAGGTTTTTTAGCAAAAAAATATAATCGCTATAGCATGATGAAAGCAGGATTCATCGGCTGTCTTGCCACTATGATTATTGCAATTTTCGCTTATCATTCTTACGCAATTTTATTAATTTTATATTTTGTTTTTGGCGCATCAACCGCGTCAATTTTTATTGCAACTTTGACGGTAACCAATGAGTCATTTACGCCAGAAAAATTGGTGGCGGCGAATGCAACGCTACAAGCGACTGGGGCAATTGGGTCTTTGCTGGGCGGGCTTCTGGGCGGTTTTTTTATTCAAGTTTTTGACTTTTATGGATTTTTTATTGCGATAATTTTGGCGAATGTTTTATATCTTTCATTTACTTATTTTTACGAGAAAGGGTTTAGATTCCCGCTTTTGCGGGAATGACAGGAGCTCAATAAATTACAAAATTTTTTATGAGAAAAATTAGATTAGGCGTAAATATCGACCATGTAGCAACCATTCGCAACGCTAGAGGTGGCGCACACCCAAGCCCTGTAAAGGCGGCAATTTTAGCGCAAAAATTTGGCGCCGATGGAATTACCATTCACCTGCGCGAAGACAGAAGACACATTCGCGATGAAGATTTAGCGGCACTAAAAAAAGCAATAAAATTGCCAATCAATTTAGAAATGGCGGCAACTGAAGAAATGCTGGCGATTGCTTTAAAAACAAGGCCGCACGCGGTTTGCATTGTGCCAGAAAAACGCCGCGAAGTCACCACTGAAGGCGGGCTTGATGTTGTAAAACACGCAACACAATTGCAAAAAATGATTAAAAAATTGCATGAGAAAAAAATTCTGGTGTCACTTTTTATTGATGCAAATGAGGCGCAAATTACAGAATCGGCGCGGCTTGGAGCCGATATTGTTGAAATTCACACAGGGGAATTTTGTCGAATTTATGATGAATGGAATGGTCAAAAAATAGCATCTGCGGCAAAAATAAAATTATCGGCGGCAAATAAAACTTCTGCTACTACAAAAAATTTATCAATAGAACTTAAATTAAAAAAACAATTTGAAGATGAGTTTTTGAAAATTAAAAACTCCATCAAACTGGCTGATAGCTTGGGTTTAGAATGCCATGCTGGTCACGGATTAAATTACGCAACTGCAAAAAAAATTGCGACAATTACACAAATTAAAGAATTAAATATTGGACATTTTATTATTGGCGAGGCAGTGTTTGAAGGGCTTGCGACAGTTTTGCAAAAAATGAAAAAAATTATTAAAAAATGAGCAAAGAGAAGGTTTTGGAGGGTGAAGGTGGGCAACATTCACAAAATGCTTTGGCAGAACTTTCTGTTGAAGAAAGAATGCAAATTCTCAGCGACACCTTAAAAAAAACAATCCCCAATCCAACGGAAGAAGAGGCGTCATGCGCTTGCATTGACAAAAATCTTTCCGCTGAAGAATTATGTTGTTTTTGCAATAATTTATACCCTTCAAACGATATCCGTAGATATTATTTTATTAGTATTTGTATCATACAAAACTTATTAAAAGTTGGCGATTTCTCTGCTGTAGAAAAATTCTCCAAAACATTTTTAGTTGGCAACAGATCTGCTTTATTAGATATGGCAGAACAAGCATTGTTAAGCAATGTTGAGCGCCTAACAATGGCCAGAAAAAAACCACTATACATAAAAGATGCTATCGCCATAGAATCGTTTACCAAAATTTCCTCTATCAATTCTGCAACAGGTGAGCCTGTACGATCAATTCCCTTAAATAAACTACTTACTGCCAAAGCTTGCGATGAGCTAGCAATTTATTTTGGTGGTGCAGAAAATTTAGAAAGCATAAAACTGAAAGACTTACTTATTTATTCATTGGCATATCCTCAGCTATTTCCGCTTGATAAACTTATGCTAATGTTGTCGGAAGAAACTAAAGAATATCTTGCGGCACAGGTTTATGACCAATTTGGTAAAACAATTTTTATAACTCCAGATAACTTAATTAGAATCATTGAATTCAGCGATGCGAGCCACATTCCTTCAGCAGAAGATTTATGTGGCTATTTTAAAGAAGAGGCCACAAAAATTCCCGATATAAACCGCGCCAACCCCAATTACGATAAAATTAATTTTGCTGGCTCATTTCTTGATACAAACTTTTCGCAAGAATCTGTGCAACAAAAAAGCTTTCTACAAAAACTTGTTTCAAAATTTAAAAGATCTTCTCCTAATGAATTAAAAGAACAGCAAAAAATTTTAAACGGTTACTTTAAAAAATTATTAGATAAACCCAAAGGGCTAAGCATGGCAGAGGCGACAGATTTCTTTGAGACTCTTGTTGGGCAAAAAGGCTTTTTGAACAATCCCGAGTTAATTGCCAATGTGTCGGCAGCCTTTCATGGAAGACTTGATGAGTCCGCCATCAATCAAATGAACCAAGAAGAAATTCAAGCAATATTTAACAGCAAGAAAAAAGAGCTAGCTTTTCTTTTGCAGCAAGAAGATGGTCTCAACAAATTTATCTCTACCCTTCTTGGCTTTGGCGATGGCTGTTCTAAAAATATTGGCAATCAATTAAATTTTACAATTGGGGCTTTAACTACAACACCCGCCAGTCATGTTGTTTATACAATTTTGCATGAACAAATTATTAGGCCAATTTTACATAGTGACGATGATGTTATTTGTGCCCAAGATGACCCATTAAGTCATGGCATGGTTACTAAAAATTACATTCTTCCTCGCGGTTTTTTATTGGCAATTGAGCAGGAATTTTATAATAAAAATGCTGCAAACCCAGAGCAAGCAAGGAAACTCAACGCTTGTAATTTTCTACAAAACTACGCTTTTAATATTGCCGATAAATTAAAACGAGACGGGGTAAATTTAACTTCAGCTATGGAAGAAATGATTCAGCAAGAAAGTGAGGGTATGATTAAGTGCTTTGTTTACGAATTATCTGTCGACGAAGAATTGTTTATTGATGATAAAGAGCTGGGAATTATCGAAGCCAATCTTGCTGCTTATTATGTTTTAACGGAAAATGCAAAATCTGATAGAAGTGGGTTTTTTGCGCAAATTTTAAATCATCCATCTTTAGGAAAATTTAAAAACCGTGAAGGGGAAATGCAAAGTTTTAGCGATAGATTTGGCGGATTAATGCAACAAATTATAAAAAAAGTGATGGAAAAAGAGGAGGAGATTCTTGGTAAAATAAAAGCTATGGAAGCACGCGAGGTGGAGCGGTCTGGCGCAGAAAAAAAGATGATTGCAAAGGTCGATCCATCTGAAGTAATATTAGAGCCAACAGCTGAAGCGCAAATGGAGCAGCCATCTGCAAATAGCCAGCCACGCCAACAGGCTGAGTCTCTAGGAAGGCCGGGCAAAGGAACGCTGGGCGCAAAAAGCAGCATTTGCAGCTTGCAATGAGGCTTGCAATTAAAAACGAGGCGAGTATTATCTTGGGCCTTATTTAAGGAAGAGTGGCCGAGCGGTTTAAGGCAGCAGTCTTGAAAACTGCCGTGGGTTCACGCCCACCGTGAGTTCGAATCTCACCTCTTCCGCCATTACAAATTGCGAACTTTTCTCTCTGGCGGTACGCATCGTCCCCGCAAGGCCGCAGGCACGCATACCGCGTTTTTCACGTTTACCGTTTTTGAGCTTCTAAAGCCTCTATTTTGCTGCATCGAGTTTTTTTAACCCTTCACATTTACCGAATTTTTTCGTTAAAAGTGACTAGGATGTGATATGGTTTACGAACTTTTTTCTCCATTTGTTAAAAAGCTAAATTAACCTCTTGCAAACCGTAAGGTTATACTTTATAGTTTATGAATATTAAAAACTGTAAGGTAAAAAATGGATTACAAAAAACTAACCGAAAAAAAGAAAACATTAGATAAACACAGACCTTTTGATGCTGCTTTGGTAAAGAATCTGGAAGAATGGTTTAGAATCGAACTCACCTACACCAGTAATGCAATTGAAGGCAATACTTTGACGCGCGCCGAAACCGCAATGGTTGTAGAAAAAGGTTTAACTATCGGCGGCAAATCAATCACTGAACATCTTGAAGCAACTAATCATGCTGCGGCCTTGGATTTCATCAAAGAGCAAATCAAACGCAAACCATCTGATCTTAGAGAAAGAGATATCCTGAAAATTCACGAAATCATTTTAGACAAAGTCGATAAAGAAAATGCCGGAATTTATCGCCGCGTTCCAGTGCGAATTTCTGGCTCCGCCGTCGTTTTGCCAAATCCAAGAAAAGTTCAAACTTTAATGGATAAGTTTTTTTCTTGGCTAAAAAAAGAAAATAAAATGCACGCCGTTGAGCTTGCCGCCGAAGCCCATTACCGCTTTGTTACCATTCACCCATTCATTGATGGGAACGGAAGAACTGGACGTTTGTTGATGAATA
>CANGNU010000090.1 GCA_947455365.1 Rickettsiales bacterium
GGATGTCACTTATAGTTTACACTTTAATGGCCGCATTTAATGTCTCGGGCTTTGTGTGGAAAAATCCATTTTTTTACTTAATTGCGCGCAGCGTTGCCCCTGTAGGTGCGGCATTTACTCTCATCACTTTAATTACGGGCGCAATTTGGGGCAAGCCCATCTGGGGCGCTTGGTGGGTGTGGGACGCGCGGCTTACTTCGGTGTTAATTTTATTTTTTCTCTATCTCGGTTACATTATTTTAATTGATTCTTTTGATGACCGCGCCAAAGGTGAAAAAATTGCGGCAATCATTTCTATTGTAGGCTTCATCAATGTACCACTAATTAAATTTTCGGTGGAATATTGGAATTCTCTGCATCAGCCTGCTAGCATTTTGCGTTCGGGCGGTTCGGCAATTCACCCAAGCATGCTGCAGCCTTTACTGCTAACCTTCGCCACTTATTTTTGCTATTTCGTTTTCATCTCTTTAGTTAAAGTGAGAAGTGAAATTATGATGAAGAAAATTACCACCAAGGCCCGCTAACACTGGCTTAAATAACTATTGTAAAATTTTATGACTTATGTTGTAACCGATAATTGCGTCAAATGTAAATATACCGATTGCGTCACCGTGTGCCCAGTTGACTGCTTCTACGAGAGCGAAAACATGTTGGTAATTGACCCAGATGGCTGCATCGATTGCGGTGTTTGCGTGCCAGAATGCCCCGCAGAGGCCATTTTTCCTGAGTCGGAAGAGCTTATGGAATGGGTGGAAATTAATCGCAAATATGCCAAAGAATGGCCGGTAATCACCAAGCAGAAAGACCCGCTGCCCGATGCCGATAAATTTGATGGCATGAAGGATAAATTTAAAAAATTTGTTTTGGGGGTTGGAAATTAGTAAATAACCCGAACAGGATATTTCTCAAATTTTTTATCAGGTGAAACTATCGTCATATTATTATTGAGGGCTTGCGAAATTAGCAGTTTATCAAAAGGGTCATTGTGAATTTTTGGAAGTTTGGCAAGAGTCGCAATGTCTTCTTGCTCTAGGCCTAGCAGGTCTATGCCAGTTTTAATTCTAACTTGTTGGTAATAATTTATAATGGGAAGATTCATGCCGGCGATGCCGAATTTGTGGTGTTTGATGGTGGTTTCAATTTGCGAGATTATGCTGACATAAAATGAATTATTTTCAGCATCTGATAAAATTTCTTGGGCTTTTTTGCTAATGCGTTGTTGGTTATTGGTGATAATCCAAATATAAACGCAGGTGTCGATTAGATATTTCATAAATATTGGTCTTTTGTGTAGAAAGAATCGATGATGTCTTTCGAGGTGTTGTTAAAATTTCTTGGTAAAATAATTTTGTCTTTACAAACGCCAAATTTAATTTTTCTCTTTGGCTTGTCAATGCTCACTGGTCTAAGCTCGGCCACAGGTAAATTGTGATTACAAATTGAGATTATTTCATTTTTTGTAGTGGCAAGATTGACATAATAAGAAAGATTTGCCTTTAATTCGCTAATGCTTGCTGTTATCATATATGACTATAATTGTGACTATTATTATGACTATAATTATGACCAGATTAAAGTCAAATAATTATTGTGGTGAAATTTTAAGTGTATTGCATTAAACCTGCTCAAATTCTTACTTTGTATTTATGAATAATTCGGTTAATAAACATCGCCCATTGGCTGATTTAATGCGTCCACAGGCGCTTGAGGAAATTTTTGGGCAGCAACATTTATTTGGTGAGGATGGGGCGTTAACTTTAATTGGGGCGACAAAAGTGGTGCCGTCTTTGGTGCTGCAAGGCCCTGCGGGAGTAGGCAAAACCAGTATCGCCAAAATTCTTGCAAAAATTTCTGGGGCAAATTTTGTCATGCTTTCGGCCATTAATTCTGGTGCGGCCGATATTCGCAAAGTGGTTGAGGCAGCTTCCAAGCGCGGGCAATTTTTGCAAAATGATGGTGATATTTTTTCTGCTTCGATGGTTGATTTTACTGGTGCCGCGGCTGATAATTCTAAGCGCACAATTTTGATGATTGATGAAATTCATCACTTCAATAAAACGCAGCAAGATTTATTTTTACCCTTCATCGAAGATGGTACAATTTCGTTAATTGCCACAACAACTGAAAATCCTTCCTTTCATTTAAACTCTGCGCTGCTTTCGCGCTGTAAGGTTCTGACGCTTAATTCTCTTGATGAAAATGCGTTGAAAAAACTTTTAGAACGCGCTGAAAAATTTATGGAGAAAAAACTGCCGCTTGATGATCAAGCGCGCGAAGCCTTAATTGGCCTAGCTTGCGGCGATGCGCGATATTTGCTAAATGCTTGTGAAGAATTATTTTCGAAAAAAAATAAACCGCTTCTCAACTCTAATCAACTTTTCAAAATCATCGCTAAACGCGCGGCGCATTTTGATAAAAAAGGTGAATTTCATTATAATTTAATTAGTGCATTTCACAAAAGTTTGCGCGGCTCAGATGTCGACGCGGCCTTGTATTATCTAGCGCGCATGATGGTTGCGGGGGAAGATGTGCATTATATTTTACGAAGATTAGCGCGCTTTGCCACCGAAGACATTGGCCTTGCTGACCCGCAGGCTTTGGTGCAAGTGATGATGGCCAAAGAAAATTACGATTATCTTGGCTCACCCGAAGGTGACTACGCCTTGAGCCACGCCACAATTTATTGCGCCACCGCACCAAAATCTAACGCATCATATTTAGCTCATAAGGCGGCAATTCAAGCGGCGCAAGCTTCCACGCAAATTCATCCACCAAAACATATTTTAAATGCGCCAACAAAAATGATGCAAGAGCAGGGGCTGGGAGCAGGCTACATCTATGATCACGACACTAAAAATTGTTTTTCTGGACAAGAATATTTTCCTGATGAAATATTGCGTGGTGCAAAAAATTCATCGCAAAAACAGCGGCCAAAATTCTATGAACCAAATGAAAGAGGTTTTGAACGAGACCTTAAGAAGCGGCTTGAATACTGGGCCGAGCTGCGTTCAAAAATTATAGGCCAGATCGATATTTGATAGTTTTTTTGCAATATTGCGATCAATCCCCCTCGCGCATCAACTTATAAGTAATGCTATCATGCAACGCCCTGTAAGACGCATCAATAATATTTGCCGACACGCCAATGGTCGTCCACTTATTGCCTTTATTATCGCAAGACTCAATTTGCACCCGCGTAATAGCCTGTGTGCCATCAGACGGCGTAAGAATTCGCACTTTATAATCAGTTAATCGCACTTCTTTTAAAACTGGATATTTGCGCGACAGCGCCTTGCGCAAAGCCTTATCCAGCGCGCTTACAGGCCCACTTCCTTCACCCACCGTCAACACAGTTTTACTGCCAATTTTAATTTTAGTAGTAGCCTCGGCCACAGTAATGACGCGGCCTTTCTCATTAAACTTGCGTTCATCAAGCACGCGAAATCCAATTAAATCGAAGAAATTCGGCACAATGCTGAGCGATTTTTTTGCCAAAATTTCAAAACTTGCATCGGCAGAATCATAAGCGTAGCCTTGCGCCTCAAGCTCTTTCACCTTATTAACTAAATCAGAAATTTCGCTAAATTTAATTTTATCCTCGCTATGCAAACCAAGTTCTTTCAGGCGCGAAATAATATTTGAGCGGCCTGATTGATCGGACACCATAATTTTGCGCATGTTGCCAACCAGCTCTGGCTCTATATGCTCGTACGATTTAGTATTTTTTGCCATCGCAGAAACATGCAGCCCGCCTTTATGGGCAAAGGCAAATTCACCAACATAAGGCGCGAAGCGATCGCGATCTTTATTGAGTAAATCATCAAGAAAATGCGAAATTTTGCAGAGATTTTTCATGCCTTCATCAGACACACCAACATCGAATCCCAGCTTGATTTTCAAGGTTGGAATGAGGCTCACCAAATTTGCATTACCGCATCTTTCACCAAGACCATTGAGCGTGCCTTGAATTTGCCTAACGCCCGCAAGTACGGCCGCTATTGAGTTGGCAACCGCATTGCCAGTATCATTATGACAATGAATTCCTAAATTTTCTCCGGGAATTTTCTTCGCAACTTCAGAAATAATTGCCGAAATTTCGTGCGGTAAAGTTCCACCATTAGTGTCGCAAAGCACAATCCATCTGGCTCCAGCCTTATATGCAGTTTCAATACATTCAAGTGCAAATTTTGCATTTGCTTTATAGCCATCAAAAAAATGTTCCGCATCAAACATGGCGGTTTTTTTCTTGCGAACTATCTGTTTGATTGACTCGCCAATCATGGCAAAATTTTCTTCCGCTGAAATATTTAAGGCATTTTTCAAGTGAAAATCCCAAGATTTTCCTACAATGCAAACAGAAGAAACATTGGAATTAATTAAAGCACTAAGCCCCGCATCATTAGAGGCTGAAGCGTTTGGCCGCCTTGTCATGCCAAAAGCGGTGAATTGCGATTTTTTCAACGCAGGTAAATCACCAAAAAATTCATCATCAGTATGATTGGCGCCGGGCCAGCCCGCTTCAATAAAATCAATGCCTAGTTTATCAAGCATTAAGGCAATTTCTTTTTTATCGCGCACAGTAAAGTTGACGGTGCTAGTCTGGGCGCCATCGCGCAAGGTAGAGTCATAAAGATAA
>CANGNU010000091.1 GCA_947455365.1 Rickettsiales bacterium
ATATTATATTGCGGTTTAATATTTTCTGTTTTTAACCAAAAAAATATCTGCAACGCAAAAAATGCCACAAAAAAATAAAGAAAAATTTTGTGGGAATTTTTGTGAAAAAATAGTGGAAATCTGTTTATCATCAATTTGCACGACAATAATTTGGTGTTAAAAAATAAAAACTCAAAAATATTTTTACTGAAATTTTGCTTTCAACTCAATCATTTGCAAACAAGCGCCAACCGCAAATCCACCCTTGTCTTTTTGCTTAATATCGGCTCGCACCAAGGCTTGCGCCTCATTTTCTACGGTTAAAATTCCATTGCCAATTGCTAATTTTTTTTCTAGCGCAAGGGTCATTAAGCCGCGCGCGCTTTCATTTGCAACAATATCATAATGCGAAGTTTCGCCACGAATTACACAGCCTAAAGCAATGAATCCATCATATTTTTTACTTTCAGCGGCAATGGCAATTAGAGCAGGAATTTCAAGGGCTCCAGCTACATTTACAACATCAAATTCTACCTTCATTTCTTGCAATTTCGCTTTTGCTCCCTGCAATAATAAATCAGAAATTTTTGTGTAAAATCGCGCTTCAACAATTAGAATTTTTTTCATTATTTGTTTGGTTTTTTGCTATTTCAATGCTAAAATTGCCGCTAATCAAATAGCCGTTAATTAACAAGGCCCTAAATCAAAGCGAATATGCTGAACATTTTCAACCTATTTTTATTTTTATTGTTGCTCTGGCTGGCTTTAATGCTTTCAAGCGGACATATTTCTGTTGCTTATTTATTATTAGGAATTGCCTCGTCAAGCCTTATCAGCATTGCTTCTTTCCGCTTAAAGCTGATTGATAAAAACAGTGAGTTGCTTTATTTAAGCTTTGGTTTTTATCGCCATTTTTTTTGGCTTTATGTTATGAATTTTATTAGCTCATTAAAGCTAATAGCCCATATGGCTCTAAGTAAAAAAACTATTCGGCCATTGCTTTATGCAATTCCCGTCGATTATAAAAATCGCTTTAATCCAGCATTGATGGTTTCAAGCCTCAACATGTCTGCTGGGCTTTTTTGCATTGGCATTAAAGACGAAAATTTTTACATTCACGCCATCGATGAAAAATATTTTAATGACTTTAATTTATTCAGAGTGAAAAAAGTTTTGCCTGAAGTTAATGATGATAATTTAGTTTAAAATGATCAATTTAAAAAAAATTCAGAAAGAAATAGAAACCTTGCAAACTGAATTAGCAAAGCACAATGAGGCTTACTACGACAATGACTTGCCTTTAATTTCAGATCACGAATATGACAATTTAAAATGCAGAATAGAAAAATATCGCATAGAATTTCCATCATTCTTCTTTAATGAAAAAGAGGATTTAACTAACAAGGTTGGCGGAAAAACTCTCGATATTTTTAAAAAAATTCGTCACGCCAAACCAATGTTGTCGCTGTCTAACGGTTTTTCGCGCGAAGATATTGCAGATTTTATTGAAAGAATTAATCGTTTCTTAGGCCTTGATAGAGTAGGGCAGAAATCTGATTTAGAAGATGCTAATAAGAAACATAAAAATCTCAATAAACCAATAACAGAAAGCCTTCCTAGCCTTTTTGATTTTCTTGACGCTGAAAATAATGTGGACAAAAAAAATTCTGAACAAAATCAAATTGAACTTTTCTGCGAAACAAAAATTGACGGATTATCATTTTCTGCGCGCTATGAAAATGGTCAACTAATCTATGCCGCCACTAGAGGAGACGGCGAAGAGGGTGAAGATGTTACTGAAAATGTTAAAACAATAAAAAACTTTCCACAAAAATTGCACAGCGAAAATCCGCCAAAAATTTTTGAAATTCGCGGCGAAATTTACATGGGGAAAAAAGATTTTTCTGAGCTTAATTTACGGCAAGAAGAAGCTGGTGGAAAAATTTTTGCTAACCCGCGCAACGCAGCAGCTGGCTCGCTTCGTCAACTTGATTCACAAATTACCGCATCGCGAAATTTAAGTTATTTTGCTTATGGATTTGGCGAAACTTCGCCAGATTTTTTCTGCAAAAGTCAAAGTGAATTACTAAAAATTCTCAATAATTTTGGCTTTAAAATTGAACCTCACTCACGCCTTTGCAGCAATATTGACAAGGTTTTGCAGCTTTATGAAGAAATTGCCGACAAGCGCTATCAGCTAGATTACGACATTGACGGCATGGTGTATAAAGTGAATGACTTCAAACTGCAAGAGCGCCTAGGCTTCGTCTCGCGTTCACCACGCTTTGCTATTGCTCATAAATTTGCCGCAGAAAAAGCAAAAACTGTCATTGAAAAAATTATTATTCAAATTGGACGCACTGGCGCGCTTACTCCTGTGGCGGTTTTGCAGCCAGTTAATATTGGTGGCGTGGTGGTTTCTCGCGCCTCATTACACAACCAAGATGAAATTGCGCGCAAAGATATTCGTGAAGGCGATGTAGTGCTGGTACAGCGCGCCGGCGATGTTATTCCGCAAGTTTTAGAAGTTGATTTAACCAAGAGACCTACAGAATCAAGGCCATTTGGCTTTCCAAAAAATTGTCCAGTGTGTAATTCCGCAATTGTAAAACAAGAGGAAGATGTTGTTCTGCGCTGCTCTGGCGGCATTTCTTGCGCTGCACAACTTAAAGAAACTCTCAAACATTTTGTTTCAAAAGACGCCTTTGACATTGCGGGCCTAGGCAAGAAGCAGATTGAGAATTTTTTTGATGAAGGAAGAATTAAAAGTTTTTCTGATATTTTTACTTTAGAAAAACGCGATAAAATTTTAGAAAATTCTAATGAAAATATTTTAGAAAATTCATTAAAAAATCAAACCGCGCAATTCTTAGAGCTGCAAGCTTCTACAGATGAAAATAAAAATCTTGAATCGCTAAAAAATAAAGAAGGTTGGGGCGAAAAATCGGTCGAAAATTTATTCTTCGCTATCAATCAAAAACGACAAATTTCACTAGAAAAATTCATTTATGCAATTGGCGTTCGTCGTGTGGGGCAGGCTACGGCCAAGCTGATTGCCAATCATTTTATTTCTTACAAAAACTTTGCTGAAAAAATATTTGCCATTACAAAATTATCACCAGAAGAAATGCTGCAAAACCAAGATTTTCAAGACCTCATGGCACTTGATGGCATTGGTGAAAAAATGGCCGCAGCAATTATTGATTACTTTCGCGATGAAAAAAATCTGCAAATGATTATTGCTCTTGAACCAGAGCTGGCAATAGCCGACAGCATTCGCACCTCTAACACATTATTGTCAGGAAAATCTATTGTATTTACAGGAACCCTAGAGCGCACTGGTCGCGCCGAAGCAAAAAATAAGGCAGAAGAATTGGGAATGAAAGTTGTTGGATCGGTTTCTATCAAAACAAATTTTGTTGTAGCTGGCGCTGAAGCAGGTTCTAAATTAAAAAAAGCACAAGAGTTAAATGTAAAAATTTTAAGCGAAGAAGAATGGGAGGAGATGATTAAAAATGTCTAGTAAAATCAAGCTTCCAGAGCTTTTTAAAAAAACAAAATATTGTTTTCAAAAGGCAAAGCTATCTTTTCAAATTTTATACAAATTTCTTCAAAAAATTGTTATATTATTTCTAATTTCTTGCGTCAAAATTTATCAAATTATTTTATCACCTTTTGTTAGTCACAATAAATGCCGCTTCAATCCTAGTTGCTCTAATTACATGATTGAAGCAATTGTGAAAAAGGGCGCCATTAAAGGCTTGGCGATGGGCACTTGGCGCTTATGCCGTTGTCATCCATGGTCTGAAGGTGGTAACGATTTTATAAAATAAAAACTATATTTTTTAGCAAAAAGAATTCTATATTAGTAAAGCTATTTTTATAAATTAATAACCTGATGAGGCCTCTATTTTACTTAATCGCCGCTATAATTCTTACACAGAGTTTAACATCTGAAGGGTTTTGCGCTGCACCAAATTTAGAAGAACAAAAGGTAAATATTCCTAACAATAAAAAAATTAAAAGCGTTGAAGAATTAACCGCAGAGCTTGCCGATCAAGAGGCGGCGGCACAACCATTTAATGAAAAAGATATTAAAGTTGATGTGGAATCTCTTGGTCTTGACTCCCTTGATGACAATAAAAAATCTACAACTACCAATAAAACAGCAGACGCCAAACCAACTTCAGCTCTACCAGAAAAATTTCCAGTTCCAATACCAACTCAACCAGTACAAGCAACCACCGGCGAAAGCAACGCAGTAAATATAAAAGGCTCAGTTGATGAAAAAAAAGATGACGGAGAAGTAAGAATTTTTTCAAAAATTCAAAATTTTATCAATAAAACGGTTGATAAAACAATTGGCGACAAAATATTGCCAGAACTAGTTACGGACCCAGAAACAACAGAAAATCTTATTGATAAAAAAGCGGAAGAAAGAAAATTGCGCGCCGAAAAAAAAGCGCAACTTCGCAAAAGAGTTGCCGAAGAAAAACGCCGCGCCGCCGCTAAAAGAGAGGTTCTGCGCAAAGAAGCAAAAATGATTCACCTTAATAAATTGCGCGAAGAATATTTAATAAAACTTCATGAGCCAAGCGATGAAGAGAAAAAAGATGGTGAATTTGCCGCAGAAAACATGCTAATAAC
>CANGNU010000092.1 GCA_947455365.1 Rickettsiales bacterium
AGCGCAGCCAATTATGCAAAAAAATTCTGGCAAGAAAATTTTGGTTGCAGGTTTGGGGCCAGCTGGCTACACGCTGGCGCACTACTTGCTTAACGATGGTCACACGGTTGTGGCAATTGACGGATTAAAAATTGAGCCACTTTCTGCAGAAATTTCTGGAATTGACTTACATGGTAATCGCGCAAAATTTAAGCCAATAAAATATCTTAGCGAAATTTATGAACCGCTTTCAAGCCGTGCCATTCAAGGCTTTGGCGGCGTTGCAGAATATGGAATTACCGTGCGCTGGGATAAAAACTTTCTTAAAATAATTCGCCTATTATTAGAGCGTCGTGAAAATTTTCGCATGTTTGGCGGGTTGCGTTTTGGCTCAACAATTACCGATAAAACTGCTTTTGAACAATATGGCTTTGACCATGTTGCGCTGTGCATTGGTGCGGGTCGGCCTAATATTATCAACTTAAAAAATCACTATGCTAAGGGCGTGCGTTCTGCCTCAGATTTTTTAATGTCACTGCAATTAAATGGCGCTTTTAAGGAAGAATTATTTACCAATTTGCAACTAAGATTGCCAATTTTAGTAATTGGCGCGGGCCTTACCGCTGTTGATACCGCCTGTGAAGCGCAACAATATTATTTAGTGCAAATAAAAAAATTCGCACAAAAATTTTTACAACTTTCACAAGTTTTTGGTGAAGAAAAAATTTGGCAAAAATTAAATGAAGAAGAAAAAATTATTGCGAAAGAATTTTTAGATCATGCTGCAGAGATTAGAGCCACAAGCGCTGCTGAGTTTATAAAAAAACATGGTGCGGCCAAAATTATTTATCGTAAAAAAATTCAAGATGCTCCTTCTTACAAATTAAATCATCAAGAATTAGAAAAAGCTTTTGCGGAAGGAATTGAATTTATTGAAAATATTGAGCCATTAGAAATTATAACGGATAAATTTAATCATGTTGAAGCCTTGAAATGCAAGCTTGCGCAGGCTGCAGAAAAAAATCTTCCATGCAAAACTTTGTTAGTTGCCGCCGGCACTACGCCAAATATTTCACCAGTTCTTGAAGATAATCTTAACTTCAAATTAGATGGAAAATATTTTGAATCGATTGATGAAAATGGTCAAAAAATTTCTGTAACTCATAGCGCCAAGCCTAGCAAATTCAGCATTCTAACCAAGATTGACCAACAAGATCGCGGTGTTAGTTTTTTTGGCGATTTGCATCCAAATTTTGAAGGAAATGTGGTGAAAGCAATGGCCAGTGCAAAAGTTGGGCACAAAACAATCACTAACTTAATGCTTAGAAATAAGGGGTTGAATGAAGTTTTTGCAAACAACAAAAATAGCGTAACTGGAAGTCAAAAATTTTTACAAAAAATTAATGAACATTTTACTGTAAAAATTGCTGCAATCAATCGCCTTTCCGACCATGTGGTTGAGGTGCTGGTTCATGCGCCACTTCTTGCGCAGCAAACACAAATTGGACAAATTTTTCGTTTACAAAATTATCACGCTTTGGCTAAAAAAACTGGCGGCCAATTATTGGCTATGGAAGGAATTCCTGTTACGGCGCTAAGCGTTGACACTGTAAGCGGTATTATTAGTGGCATTGTTGTAGAAACTGGTGGTTCGGCAAGTTTAATTAAAAACTTTAAACCGCACGAACCCTGTATTTTTATGGGCCCGTCTGGCAAGCCAACTGAAATTGCTAAAAATGAAACGGTGCTTTTAATTGGCGGCGGTCGCGGCAACATGCCATTAACAGCTATTGCGCAAGCCTACAAGCAGAACGGCTGCAAGATTATTTTCTGCGCTGGTTATCGCAAAAATTCTTTCATTACGCGACAAAAAGAGATGGAAAAATTTAGCGATATTTTAATTTATGCAGTTGAAGAAGAGGTTCCGAATGTAAAATTGCATCGGCCGCAAGACCAGCAATATCAAGGTACGGTGATTGATGCGTTAAAAAAATATTTTGCAGAAAAAGGCGAGGTGTTAGAAAAAAATTTAGCATTGCAGAAAAAAACTCCATCGCAAAATCAACAAAAAATTGACCGCATTTTTACTATTGGCAGCGATAAAATGATGGCGGCAATTGCCAAATTAAGACATGAAGGATCTATTTTCAGCCTTACTGCCGCACCAATTGCCATTACCAGCTTAAATGCGCCAATGCAATGCATGTTGAAAGGAGTTTGTTCGCAATGTTTGCAAAAAAGAAAGAACGATGCTGGAGAAATGGAATATTTTTATTCTTGTGCTAGTCAAGATCAAAACATGGACAAGCTAGATTTTGCGCATCTTCACGCCAGATGCGAGCAGAATTCATTGCAAGAAAAAATTACTAGAATGTGGATTGAATATTTAGCGAAGTGAGTGGGTCGTCTAGATTTCCGCTTTCACGAAAATGACATATTAGCGGGAATGACATATTCGAAAATGACAGGTATTGCAGGCCCGAAAAGGCAGAATTAATTAGGAACAACCACCGCGCGGCGATTTTTCGCAAAAATATCTTCGCTAGCGCCAAAGTAGGCGGGACGCTCTTTTCCATAAGAAATAATTTGAATGCGCGCTGCCTCAACGCCGTTTTTCACTAAATAATTTTTAGCTGACAAGGCGCGTTTTTCACCAAGAGCAATGTTGTATTCTCTGGTGCCGCGCTCATCGCAATGGCCTTCAATAGTAACTTTAACGGCAGGGCTATTTTTTAACCATTCAGCTTGAGTATTCAAAATTGCTTGCGCGGCGTCATCAACTTCAGATGAGTTATAGCCATAAAACACGCGGTCTTGCACTTCAACTTCTTTGATGGTTTCAATTTGTCCTTCATTCAGGGCTTTGGCTTGTTGTTCATTTTCAACGGCTTGATAAGGTTGCTCTTCAATTACTTGGTTATCAATGGCCGCTTGATCTTCAACCTTAAAATTATCGGCGCCTTTTGGGGTGCTTTTGCATGATGCAAGTGCGAAAATTAAGGGCAGAATGCAGGTAAAAAATGATAATTTTTTTAGCATAGAAATTTTAAATTGTGCTTGAAGCCAGCACCAGAAAGGTCTGGTCAAGCATTAATGGAATAATCAACGAAAGTTATTTTCGCCAAAAAAGTAATACAATTAGCGACAATGTCAATTAACACTTTGCTTTTTGCGATAAAAAACTTGCCTTAATTTTAATATTTAGCTATGATTGCCGCTTATCTAGGCCTTCGCAAGGCCATTATTAATGCCATTAAATTAATGTTTTAAAAATAGATGTCTAGGCCAGTAGTCGATAACAACAGATCAGAATTGCCCCTACACCTTACTCCTGAAATGTCTGCGGAAGAGCAAACAAAGGTGTTTGATGAGATTGTCTTGTCATTACGCAAACTTCATGGCAAAAATCCTGAGAAATTTGAGCAGGCCCAAATCAACCTACGCAAGCGTTTAGATGAAATTACACTAACCGAGAATAAAGCAATATTTCTAGAAGAAACCAAGTTTGCTGCCAATTTAATGCTTGAAGCGGTTGATGAAAAAAACCGAGTCTTCAAGCATCAAGAGGCACTGGTAAAGGCCGCCGATGAGCCGGGAAAGGTTGATTTAACAAGATATCTTACTGAAATGCACGGTAAGATGGGCTATGGTGAAAATAGATGGGACGCCAATCACGAAAGTTATGGCCCTAGCAAATTTAAAGACAAAGATATTCTTGGTGGTACTGCTCAGCCGCCATTCTACAATCAACCACATTTTAAAGCATCGTCTTTCTTTGGATATGCAGGGCAGCTAAATCGTTTGCGTGAGGCTTCGGTTGCAAAGCTTGCGGGCGGTGAAGAATATCTTAACAAGCTGTTAGATCATGGCGAAGTTGACTATAATTTTCATGCGCTTAGTCCTGAAGAAAAGCGAAAAAAAATTGCAACGCGCGGCAAAAGTGCAACAACCACAACTTTTAATACCATAGGAAGAGGTTCGTTGAAGCTTGCTGACTTCCTAGGAAAGCCAGTGCGTGGCGTTTTCAATTGGGCGGGGAAGGGTGTCTGGAGTAAATCTGACCCTAACAAAGATTCGCGCTATCAAGATTTTCTGCGTCATCGCGCGCAGCAAATGCAAAATATTGCAATGATGAATTTTAGCAGCAGTAAAAGGGCCGAACTTCTTAATAAATTTAAACAGCTTCTTGAGTCAGATTCAAAAGACACGCAGGGCTTGGCCGCTGGCTACAAAGAGCTGGTGGAGATGGTTGAAAAAGCCATCAAAGAAGAAAAAGATGAGCGCGCTAAAGCAAAAGATACAATAAACCAAGGAATAAATAATGTTAACGAAGCTGCGGTCGATTCTGCAAAAGATAAAACCAAAGCAGAAGATGATATGCACAAATGGCGCATGCTTCAGGCCTTTCTTATTATTACTCCTTTTGCGGGCGTTAGTGTTCTTGGCCCCGTAGTTGGTGTTTTTGGCAATATTTTTGCTGGTGGCTTGCCATCGGGAATTGTTGGCTTGATGGGTTCGCTTGGGCCGTTTAGCGATGTTATTGAAGCTGTACATCTTGATGATGCGGTTTTCTGGATTTTAAATAATTGCCCAATTATCAGCGACATTATCGGTGGTGTTGACAGTATTATTACCAGCGATTTA
>CANGNU010000093.1 GCA_947455365.1 Rickettsiales bacterium
TGGAAGATTCTTTTTCAATTTTACTTAATCAAGCTTTTTATCAGTAGCAGAAAATTTTTAAAAAACTCTTTTTAATAGTTTTTATTATTGCGCCTTATCTCTAGCCAACAAGCATTTTATTCAATTTGAACAGAATCTAAAAACCTTAAACCCTTAGAAACTGCAAGCGGCACAACAGATGCATGATATTCACCATTAAATATTTCTAATTTTGAATCAACATTTGGCAAAAAATTTATTTGCTGCTGAAATTTTTCTAAATCTGCTAAAAAATTTTTATTTCCAGAATATTTTGCCTCTATTTCACCTGCACAAAAATAAATTTTTATCGCAACAGTTTCTGAAAAATGCAAAATCTCTTTAAAAATTGCACCATTTTCAAGATCTAAAATTGGACTAATTACAATATAATTTTGAAAAATTGTCGGACGATTTAACGCTATATAAGAAGCTAAAATAGCGCCAAACGAATGACCAATGAGAGTTCTTACAGCCTTTATTCTGTAAGTTTTATCAATGAATGGAATTATTTCATCTTCAATCAAATCGATAAATTGCTCGGCATGTCCAGAATGTTCAATCATTGAAATTCTTGTTGCAGAATCAACATGTGAAAAATATTTATCAGCATCAGTAAATTTCCATGGCAAAAAATCTCGCGCACGATGAATGTCTCGTTTGTTATTAAAGGTTTCACGATTCAATTCTTGAAAATCTAAATCTGCATGACCAATACCAACAATAATTGCATCGGAAATCAGTGATTCTAAAGACTTTACAGCCCCTAATAATATTGGAAATATAAAACTTGGATCAGTTGTAAAAATAACTGGATAAGAATTTTTGTTTTCATGATATTTTGGTGGCAAAGCAACAAATAACTTATATTCAATATTATTAATTTCGCATTTAATCTGATGAATTTCTGTGTGAGGAAAAGTTATTAACATAAATTTTTACAATATAAAGTCTTGAGTAGGCATTTATTACTCATAGCGCAAAATCTCGGCAGGGTCTGCCTTGCTGGCTTTGTAGGCGGGATAGAGTGTTGCTAGGAAAGAAATTACTAGCGACATTCCCACAATTAGCACCACATCAGAAACAAAAACTTTTGCTGGCAATGTCGATAAAAAGTAAATTGTTGGATTGAACAAAGTGGTGTCAGTCAAGCTCTCCAGCCCTTTTTTTATCGCGTTAATATTTGCCGAAAATAACACGCCAATTACGAAACCAAAAAAAGTTCCAACAAAACCAATTGATGAGCCGCAAATTAAAAATATTCGCATTACCGATGCCTTATCCATGCCCATAGTTCTAAGCAGTGCAATGTTTTTATTTTTGTCTTTCACCAACATAATCATGCTAGAAATTATGTTAAAGGCGGCAACTAAAATAATAAGCGTCAAGATTAAAAACATTACTGTTCGCTCAACTTTTAGCGCATCAATAAAAGAGGCATTAGACTGCTCCCAATCTACAAAATAAAGGCTTGGATAGTCAGACAAAGCAGAAAAAACCTGCAATTTTACTTCATCTAATTTTGTCGCATCATCAACAAAAATTTCAATCGCCGAGGCTTTACTTGGATAGCGAAAATGAATTTGCGCCATGTCAAAATTCATGAAAATTGTGGTAGAGTCATATTCATACATGCCACTTTCAAACACGCCCGCAACCTTATAGCTCTTGACTCGCGGAATTGAGCCAAGAATGCTGTCGTTAGTTTCTGCTGCAATAATTTTAATGGCATCGCCAATTTTCAAATGCAGGTTTTGCGCTACAGACGAGCCGATTATCACGCTGCCGCGTTCTTGCAATTCGGTAATATTTCCGGCGCGAATATTTTCAGAAATTAAACTTTTATGTTGCAAATCTTCTAAGCGAATACCCTTGATGAGCCCGCCCGCAGCCTTGTGTGGCGCCGATAACATTGCTTGCGATTCAACTATTGGGTTAACATATTTTACACCAGAAATTTTTTGCAATTTCGCCGCAATTTCATCATAGCCATCAATTGCCTGCGAGCGACTGTAAACCGTAAGGTGGGCGTTAATTCCCAAAATGCGATTAACCAATTCATAACGAAAGCCATTCATCACCGACATGACAATTATCAAGGTGGCAACGCCAATCATGATGCCAACAAAAGAGAAAATTGCGGTGACAGAAATAAAGCCCTCTTTACGCTTTGAACGCAGGTAACGACTGGCGATGAGAAATTCTAATTTGCTGAACATTTTTTAAATTATTGAGGATTTTGCTTAAATTAATTTCTTAAAATTTAAAAAGCTTAAACACCTTTTGAAGTTGAATATTCAAAGTGAAAAACTGTATCTGGATAAATAATTTTATAGGCGTCGTGGCAGGCGGTTGCTGCTTCGGCAAAGCCATTCAAAATTAACTTTAGTTTATTTTTATAATGGCAAATATCGCCAATTGCATAAATTCCAGAAACAGAAGTTTGCATAGTCGCAACATCAACTTCAATAAAATGCTTATGCAGGTTCAAACCCCAGTGGGCAATGGGTCCAAGCTCCATGGCAAGGCCATAAAATGGCAGTAAATAATCGGCTTCAATTGCTTTAATATTGCCGTCAAAATCTTTTACCAATACCGCTTCTAGCTTACCAGCATGGCCCTTTAAGCCATCTAATTGATATGGAACCACAAGATTAATAACGCCGTCAGCGGCCAACTGGTGAAGCTTGGCGGCACTTTCAGGGGCACAACGAAATTTATCACGACGATGAACTACACTCACTTTTTTTGCTACTTCGGCAAGGCTAAGAACCCAATCCACTGCTGAATCGCCACCACCTGCAATCACCACATTTTTTCCGGCAAATTCTGCTTTTGAGCGAATGGAGTAAAAGATAGATTTTCCTTCAAATTCTTCAATGCCATCAAGCGGCGGGCGGTTGGGGCCAAAGGCACCGCAGCCCGCCGCAATAATAATTGCCTTGCAATGAATTTGGGTATTTTTTGAAGTAGTTAAAATAAAACTGCCATCTTCTTGTTTATTAATTTTATCAACGCGTTGATTCAAATGATAAACTGGTGCAAACGGTTCAGCCTGTTGGTGCAAAGCATCAATTAAATCGTTAGCTAAAATTTTTGGATGGGCCGGAATATCGTAAATTGGCTTTTCAGGATAAAGCGCCGAACACTGGCCACCAATGTGTTCAAGCGTGTCAATGACATGACATTTTATTTTTAACATGCCCGCTTCAAAAATTGTAAACAACCCCGCCGGACCCGCACCAATAATGGCTATATCTGTTTTGTGAATCATTTTATAAAGTCGTGAAATTAACAATGACGCTAGTTTAGCGGCTAAATTATATTTTCCAATCGCCATAAATTTGGGGCGAAATAAAAAGCACCTTTTTTAACAAAAGAAAAAAATTCTGTAATTTTTATTTTGTAAAATCTTAAAATCTGAAAACCCTTGATAATAAAGGATAAAACCTAGATATTTTTTTATTTTCTAGAATTTTTTTTTCTAATGTAGTTAGAAACTTTTCTCTTCATTTCAACTGCTGGTTGCTAGACAGATATTTTTCAATGCTGATGATCACTTGCAGATGTTTGGTTTCTCACTTCAGCCATTCATCTTCACCACAAACCCGCCTCACCACGGCGAGCCCGCACCACAGAAAACCCACACCACGGCAACAAACAACACCTAAGGCCTTCACCACGAACAAACTAAAACTGCACCACGCAGAACCAACACCAGCAAGGCTTCACCACAGCCAGCCCAAAAATATATTTTAAAATAATTGCACTTATTTTATTATGAGAATGCAGCCGAAAAGCTAGCTGATTAACAATTTAACACCGCAAAAATGGTCGCCAAAGTAAAAACCTTTTCCTTCGTTGGAATTGATGTAGTTGAAGTTGATGTGCAAGTAAAATTATCGCCGGGCCTTCCCGGAGTAAACATTGTCGGGCTTGCCGATAAAGCTGTCGGCGAATCGCGGGAACGAGTGCGACTTGCCATCACTTCGCTTGGCCTTGCTTGGCCGCAAAAGCGCATCACCGTAAACCTTGCACCTGCCGATTTGCAAAAAGAAGGTAGTCATTTTGACCTTGCAATTGCGCTAGGAATTTTAATCGAAATGGAAGTTTTATCGCAAAGTGCGGTGCAAAATTTTTTCGCGCTGGGTGAGTTGTCGCTTGATGGCGCACTCAATGCAGTTAGTGGAATAATTTCTGCCGCAATTGGTGCTAATCAACGAAAATGTGGCATAATTTGCCCTGCTGCAAATGGCCGCGAAGCCGCTTGGGCAGGAGATTTACCAATTATTTCGGCGCCCGATTTAATCTCGCTAATTAATCACTGCAAAAGCACGCAATTTTTATCACGCCCTGAAAATAACAAAAAATTTGCCGAAGTTTTTTACCCAGATTTATCTGATATTAAAGGCCAAGAATCGGCCAAACGCGCTTTAGAAATTGCCGCAGCTGGTGGACATAATTTATTACTAATTGGCCCTCCCGGTACAGGAAAATCAATGCTTGCCAGCCGACTTAATGGAATTTTGCCACA
>CANGNU010000094.1 GCA_947455365.1 Rickettsiales bacterium
ATTTCTAGTTCTTTTTTTGTGTATTTATTTTTTGACATGGTTTTTGAGTTTTTTGTTATATTTTCTGCTAGGAATTATGGTTTTTAGAAAAATTTTATTCTTGCTTTCAACGAATGGTACGTAGCAAACATAGCCATTTACCTCAACTATAAAAATTTTCTGATTCGGATATTTTTCACTATTATGATGCGGCAAAATATCGATCAACTTTCCTGCAATAATTGCAGATTCAATATCTTCAAAACAGATATTGCGACTTGCCTTTAGAGCCAAGCTCTTCTCAGGGCTCCATTCGATGGTGATGGTCATTGTTTGTGGTGTGTGTATTGTATGCTATTTGGTGTATATTGTATATACAGAAGAATTTTTATGCAAGGGGTTTGGTTAGCAATTTAAAGAAATCGCTCAGGCAAGATTAATTTGATGGCTGCTCTATAACATTGATTCTGTTGCCTTTATCTAAAGCCTTAAAATAAGAAGATTCGGTAAAATCAGAACAGGCTGGAGATATTAGAGAAAATAACGGCAATATTAAAATGATACCACCACCGTCAAGCGCGCACATCGTTTTTTCAAATCCGGATCTATTTCCTGCATGGCCAATCCTTAACTTCATCCCAAACTCTCTATTCGCATAACCGTCTTTGGTATAAAGAATGCTATAGTCCTTAACAGGCTTAATTCTTGTGGATATAGGAGTTTCGCCAATCACCTCACCATTCAACCAAACTTTAGCCCCATCAGGATATGACTTAAAAGACACCTCAACATCTTTTTTATTAAACATTAAGGCGCAGGAATTTACTAAAAATACACAACAAATTAACGAGATTAGTTTTTTCATTTTTTTACTTTAATTTTTATCTATAAAAATCTACTTCTTCTCGCCGCGCAGTTGAATACCAAGCTCACGCAACTGCCGCTCACTTACAACCGCAGCTGGTGCGCCCATCATTAAATCTTGCGCTTTGCCGTTCATTGGGAAGGGAATAACCTCGCGAATGTTGGGCTCATCAGCCAGCAACATGACAATGCGGTCGATACCGGGGGCAATTCCACCATGCGGAGGTGCGCCAAACTTGAACGCATTTAACATTGCGCCAAATTGTTTTTCTACCACTTCAGCGCCGTAACTGGCAATTTCAAAGGCCTTGTACATAATTTCTGGCTTGTGATTTCTGATAGCGCCGCTCGACAATTCTACACCATTACAAACTACATCATATTGGAAAGCTTTGATAGTCAACGGATCTTGTGTTTTCAAGGCTTCAAGCCCACCTTGCGGCATTGAAAATGGGTTGTGTGAAAATTCAACTTTGCCGCTAGCTTCGTCCATTTCGTACATTGGGAAATCAACGATCCAGCAGAATTTATAGATTGATTCATCAATCAGGCCTAAATCTTGACCTAACTTAATGCGCACTAAACCCGCGAGTTTAGCAGCTTCGTGAGTTTTTCCGCAAGAGAAGAAAACTGCATCACCATTGCTCAAACCCGCTTGGGCCTTAAGTTGAGAAAGTTTTTCTGGCGATAAAAATTTAGCAATTGGGCCTTTTCCTTCGCCATTTTCATCAATGATGATATAGGCTAAACCCTTGGCACCATTGGCTTGAGCGAATTCAATCATCTTGTCAAAAAATGAACGCGGTTGTGCGGCGCATTTTGGTGCAGGAATGGCGCGAACTGCAGCACCTGACTCAATTGCTTTGGCAAAAATTGAAAAATCTGATCCTTTAAAAACATCAGTTGCATCAGCTATTATCAAGGGGTTACGCAAGTCTGGCTTATCAATTCCATATTTCATCATGGCATCATCATACGAAATATGCGGAAATTTTTGGTCGACAACTTTTTTGCTGCCAAATTTTTCAAACACGCTGCGAATAACAGGCTCAACGGCTGAGAAGACATCACTTTGTTCAACAAAAGACATTTCTAAGTCAAGTTGATAAAATTCTGGCGAGCGGTCGGCGCGCAAATCTTCGTCGCGAAAACATGGTGCAATTTGAAAATAACGGTTAAAACCTGACACCATCAAAAGCTGCTTGAACTGTTGCGGTGCTTGCGGCAAGGCGTAAAATTTTCCATGATGCAACCGCGACGGAACCAAATAATCACGCGCGCCTTCTGGCGATGACGCAGTTAAAATTGGCGTTTGAATTTCAAGAAAACCATCTGCCGTCATAAGCTGGCGGATATAGCTAATTACTTGGCTGCGCAGCACAATATTTTTGTGAGTTTTTTCGCGGCGCAAATCTAAAAAACGATATTTCAAGCGCAATTCTTCAGGATATTCGTTGCTATCATTGATTTGGAAAGGAATTTGCTCGGCCAAAGATTCAACAATTAATGCAGAAACGCGAAGTTCAATTTCACCAGTAGCAATATTTGCATTCACCGCTTCAGCCGCTCTGGCAGCCACTTCACCGCTTACAATAATTACCGATTCTAATTTAATTGAAGCAATTTCATCTAAATTTAGCGCCGAATTTTCTTGATTAATCACCAATTGCGTAATGCCAAAATGATCGCGTAAATCAATAAAAATTAACGAGCCGTGATCACGCTTTGAATGCACGAAACCCGCCAGTTTAACAGTCTGGCCAATATGAGTTTTATTAAGTTCTGCACAATGATGCGAACGATATTTATTTCTGCTAATCATAATATAAAAAATAAAAAAGAGGCGCTAAAACGCCTCGAAAGTTTTGTAGTTGTATTTGTTTTAATAAACATCATAAGAGTTTGTGCCTCCATGATACATGCGGTTGCGACACAAGCTGCACTTAGAAGTTCTTGCCATTAAAAGCTCAATTGCACGCGGTTCTTTCAAACAAATAAACCAGCCAATCATGTGAACTGTTGGCAATAAAACCAATAGATAGAAAAATTTTGAAGTAATTACGAAGGCCAACAAAGCCACGATACCGTTGAGCGCAGCGAATGTATAACTGACACCAAGCAACATTGGTGGACGAGTTAAACCCAAGAATAGAGGATCTGTTCCGACGCTTCCTGACATAAATTTTTTCTTTAAAAATTGACAATTGTGCTACAAAGACTAGACTCTGCCTCCATCTAAGTCAACCAAGATTCTTCCCGATTTTTCCAAAATTAATTTTTCTTAGCATGTCATTTTTAGCAAATAATTTAAAGAACATCAAACCATCGCCAACCATTGCTGTGTCTATGAAGGCGGCCGAATTGAAGGCGCAAGGTAAAGACATAATTTCACTGGGAATGGGCGAACCCGATTTTGACACGCCAGAAAATATCAAGCGCGCGGCCATTGCTGCCATTAATGCTGGCGATACAAAATATACTGCGGTTGACGGCACCGCGGCGTTGAAAAAAGCCATCATCAATAAATTTAAACGCGAAAATAATCTTGAATATAAAGCCTCTGAAATCATTGTCAGCACTGGCGCCAAGCAGGTTATTTACAATGCATTGGTTGCAACTTTAAATGCTGAAGATGAAGTTTTAATTCAAGCGCCTTATTGGGTTTCTTACCCTGACATGGTCTTGCTTGCAGGCGGAACGCCAGTGATTGTAAGCTCTAACGCCCATAATAATTTTAAAATTTTACCCAAAGATTTAGCAGCAAAAATTACACCAAAAACTAAATGGTTAATTTTAAACTCACCCAGCAACCCTACAGGCGCTTGCTATTCAGCTTCTGAGTTAAAAGCTTTGGCAGAAGTTTTATTGCAACATCCGCAAGTGCATATTTTATCCGACGACATCTACGAACACTTGATTTTCGACGGTTTAAAATTTGCCACAATTGCCGAAGTTGAGCCGCGCTTAAAAGAGCGCACCCTTGTGGTGAACGGCGTCTCTAAGGCCTACGCCATGACCGGCTGGAGAATTGGCTATGCCGCTGGCCCTGAAAAATTAATTAAAGCAATGTCGATGATTCAATCGCAAAGCACCTCTGCCACCACTTCAATGGGTCAAGCTGCTGCAGTTGAAGCTTTGAACGGGCCACAAGATTACATTGCCAGCAGCGCCATAGTTTTTGAACAACGCCGCGACATGGTGGTGTCAATGCTTAACGCCATCGACGGCATTTCTTGCAACAAACCAAATGGCGCATTTTATGTCTTCCCGTCTTGCACCGATTTATTCGGCCGCAAAACTGCCGCAGGAAAAATTATTGAAAACGACAACGATTTCGCAAGTTATCTTCTGGAAGAAGCCCTTGTCGCTGTAGTACCGGGAATTGCCTTTGGCGCTTTTGGTTTCTTCAGAATTTCTTACGCTGCATCAGAAGAATTTTTGCAAAATGCCATGCAACGCATTGCCGATGCATGTAAAAAACTAAAATAATGCTGCTAACACTTGACATTGGAAATACTAACATAGTGCTTGGGGTTTACAGCCCCAAGGGCTTATTGCTGCATAAATGGCGCATGATTTCTGATGTTAGCAAAACCCCTGATGACTACGCGGTTGACATTATTGAACTTTTTCTTACCAATAAAATTGATTGTTTGCAACTTTCTGGC
>CANGNU010000095.1 GCA_947455365.1 Rickettsiales bacterium
AATTAGTAAAAGTTTGCAGCGAAATGGGCGCCAATGTTGAATTTATTGCCGCCAATATTTTTATGAAAATTCCCCTGCCAGAAGAAAAAATTACTCGCGTAAAAAGCGCTGATGAAATGTTTGCGGCGGTGAAAAATAAAATAGAAAATTCTACAGAAAATCACTTAGGAACTTCTACAAAATCTACTGCACAAAATTCACAACATCTTCTTGGAAATTTTAATTCTTCACAACAACAAAGTATCTCTGCAATACATGCCTTTATTGGCTGCGCAGCAGTTTCAGATTACAAAATAAAAAACCCCTCAACACAAAAAATAAAAAAAGAATTGCAAGAAAATTTTACCTTAGAATTGGTAAAAAATGATGATATTCTAAATTTTGTTGGACATGCAAAAAACCGCCCTAATTTAGTAGTTGGCTTTGCTGCAGAAAGTGAAAATTTGCTGCAAAATGCCAAGGAAAAATTGCAGAAAAAAAACTGCGATTTTATTATTGCCAACGATATTGAAAATGGCGGAATCTTTGGCGCCGTAAGCTCTAAAGCCTATTTAGTTACAAAAAACGAAACCCAAGATTTAGGAAAAATTAGCAAAACCGCTTTAGCAAAAATAATTGCCAATAAAATATTTTAATGAAAATAATCACTCCACGACTAACCCTAAGAAACTGGCAGCAGCAAGACTTCAAGCCCTTTGCAATATTAAATCACGACCCCGAAGTAATGAAATTTTTTCCTAAAATTCTTAACGAAGAAGAGTCAAATAATGCCATTAATAAATTTATCGCTCATTTTGAGAAGCATGGTTTTGGCCTTCTCGCCGTTGAGCGCAACGACAATAAAAAATTCATTGGCTTTATCGGATTAAACATTCCAAACTTCACCACTAATTTTACTCCTTGCGTCGAAATTGGTTGGCGCTTAGCAAAAGAACATTGGGGACAAGGCCTTGCTACAGAAGGCGCCACAGCAATTTTGCAACACGCTTTTGATCAATTAAAATTAAAAGAAATTGTTGCCTTTACTGCAAAAAATAATCTTGCTTCAATTGCGGTAATGAAAAAAATTGGCATGAAACGCGTTATCGATGGAGATTTTCCTCATCCCAATTTACCCAGTAATCACGCGCTTGCGCCCCATATTTTATATAAAATAAATCAACCATGTTAAATGAAGATTTGCCAATTCTAAAAAAACTTCGCCAAGCTCACCCCGCACAAAAAAAAGTTAAATGGGAGGCCCGCAACCTTGGCGAGAAAGCCTCCGACTTCGTCGCAGAAAATGTCGGCTCATGGCGTTTCATCATCATTCAAACCATAATTTTAGTTTTATGGATTGCCGCCAACATCTACGGCTGGCTGGCTAAATGGGATCCATACCCTTTCATTTTGCTTAATTTAGTTTTGTCTTTTCAAGCCGCCTTCACCGCGCCAATTATTATGATGAGTCAAAATCGTCAAAGCCAAATTGACCGTTTACGCGCCAAAAATGACTATGACATCAACATTAAAGCCGAGCTAGAAATTGAAGCTTTGCACGCTAAAATTGATGAAATGCGTGAAAAAGAAATTAAGAAATTAATTGATATTATTGCCGATTTAGAAAAAAAACTGCCGTAATACTTTGCTTCTAAACACGCTATAAACAAGGCTTTGTAGGCATTTACAAAAAATATTTCCAGTAAATTAAATGAAAAATTCACCACAAAAAGTTCTCAAAAAAGTTTTCGGTTACGATAATTTTCGCGGCCAACAAGAAGAAATTATCAATCATGTGATGAGTGGCGAAAGTGCTCTGGTACTGATGCCAACTGGTGGTGGAAAATCTCTCTGCTATCAAATTCCCGCACTTTGCTTGGAAGGTGTTGCAGTTGTAGTGTCGCCATTAATTGCGCTAATGCAAGACCAAGTCTCAGCCCTACGGGTTGCTGGCGTAAGGGCTGCAGCAATTAATTCTAGCATCGACTATCAAGACATTTACGAAACCAAAAATCTGCTAAAAAATAACGCGCTAGATTTAATTTATGTTGCGCCAGAACGCTTACTCTCCGTTGATTTCCTTTGCTTTCTCTCTGAAATAAAAATCTCGCTTTTTGCCATTGATGAAGCGCATTGCATTTCACAATGGGGCCATGATTTTCGCCCAATTTACACCGAATTAAAAATTTTGGCGCAAAATTTTCCTACGGTGCCGCGCCTTGCCCTTACTGCCACGGCAGATGTTCCTACTCGCAAAGACATTATCGAAAAACTCGACTTGCACAACAGTCGCACTTTCATCGCCAGCTTCGATCGCCCCAACATAAATTACACAATTTGCGATAGTAAAAATCCCAAAAAACAACTGCTCGAATTCATCAAAAAAAATCATCAAAATGACAGCGGCATTGTTTACTGCATCTCGCGGCGCAAAGTTGAAGAAATTGCTGATTGGCTAAAAAGCGAAGGCTACAACGCCCACCCTTACCACGCGGGCATGGACAACAAAAAGCGCCAGAAAAATCTCGAGAAATTTTTGCTGAACGACACCGTAATTATGGTCGCCACCATCGCCTTCGGCATGGGCATCGACAAGCCAGATGTACGCTTTGTCGCCCATCTCAACATTCCCAAAAACATCGAAGCCTATTACCAAGAAACTGGCCGCGCTGGCCGCGATGGCTTGCCCGCCAACGCTTGGATGGCCTATAGCATTGCCGATGTCATCATGCAGCGCAGTTTCATCGAAGAAGGCAATGCCTCGCCAAACCAACAGCGCATTGAGTTGCAGAAGCTTAACGCCCTGCTTGGATTGTGCGAAGCTTCAACCTGCCGCCGCCAAATTCTGCTCAATTATTTTGGCGATGCCTGCGAGCCTTGCGGCAACTGCGATATCTGCCTCAACCCACCCGAAAATTTCGACGGCACTATTGCTGCACAAAAAGCACTTTCTGCAGTTTACCGCACCGAGCAGCGCTTCGGCGTCGCCTACCTTGTCGATGTTTTACTTGGCGCCGATGACAAACGCATCTCTAATTTTCGCCACGACAAACTCAGTGTTTACGGCATCGGCAAAGAATTTACCAAGTCAGAATGGCAAGCAATTTTTCGCCAATTAGTTGCAATGAATTTTCTCAAAACTGACATTGCCGGCCATGGCGGCCTTAGCATTACGCCCGAAGGACACAAATTTTTGCGCAACAAAGAAACCGTCAATTTGCGTAAAATAACCACGCCAATCAAAGTAACTAAACCAGAAAAAATTAAAAAGGAAAAACCATCAAAAGAACCATCATTTAAAACGCCAAAGAGAAGCGCAGAATCAGATTCTGCAGAAACAACGGTAAAGCGTAGCAAAAAATCTTCCATCATCAAATTTGACGATGAAAGCGACGAAAATCTTTTTGATAAACTCAAAGCAAAGCGCCTCGAAATTGCCAAAGAACAAAACATTCCGTCATACTTTATTTTTCAAGATAAAACTTTTGTTGAAATGGTTGCAGAAAAACCAAAAACTCTGCGAGAAATGCTACAAATTAGCGGCGTTGGCGAAGAGAAACTAAAAAAATACGGACAAATTTTCTTAGATATTATCTTGGAATAAATACCCTACTTACACTCACCAAAATACATTCGCGGCGCCACTGGTTTGGCGTTATAATTCTGCTCAATCAAATGCGAAAAGGTAATATCATAAATTTTTTCTTGCCGCGAATTTATTACAAAAGACGGCCTTCCTTCATCATTTAAACAATAATTATTTTTCTGCAATACCCTCTTGAGTAGCGTCACCTCCGCTTCCGTCATCTTCGGATAATAATGATCTTTTCTTGAATTTTGATGGTCGCGCAAAAATTCTTCATCAATCGAAAATGTGAAAGCGTTTTTATTGCTTGCGCTATAAGGCTTAATTTTGGCGTGAATTGTGGGGTCTTGGCAGGCCGCCACCGTGAGAAGAATTGCTATTACCGCTAGAATATTTTTTTTCATAGTTTCTGTTTTTATAGATCTTGGATTAATTTTTTCTAAAGATGATAATAAATTTATTGCAGAAATTGAGTTAGTAAGCCCCTACCCCTCAGACAGCATGCGCCATCTAGTTTCAGCAAGCAGAGCTTGCGATGGCGCATAACTCGGTTTGGGGGCTTACTAACTCAATTTCTGCAATAAATTTATTATCATCTTTAGAAAAAATTCCACGATAAATTCCGTACGCAAAATTTATAAATCTCACGCAAAATTTAGCAATAAAAATTACTCTTTCCTCCCCTGCCATCTTCCAAAAAATTTGATCACCACCCCCCTTTTTTTTTCCTCCACAAAACCATCGCAAGCAATTTATCACCCCCCCCCTCCCACCATTTTTCTTTTTCCCCACCACGCAAACTCTAGCAGGCGTAAGACTGGGCCGACCATGCTCTGAACCGAGTTCTGAGACCATCAGCAAGCTTGCTTGCATAAATACTAGATGGGCCCAGCTGTCTGAGGGGCAGTGCTTGGTCG
>CANGNU010000096.1 GCA_947455365.1 Rickettsiales bacterium
ATGCGGCGCCGCTTGAATTGACGCAAATTAAATTAAATCAATATCAGATGAATAATTTTCCAATTTTATCGCTTCTTACTTTTTTGCCAGTTCTGGCCGCTATTTCACTGCTTTTTGTTAAGATTAAAAATCCAAAAAACTACTTCAATTTTGGCTTATTAATAAGTGTCGTTACTTTTATTTTATCAATAAAATTATTGCTCTCTTTTGACAAATCTAATGCCGATTTTCAATTTGTTGAAATTGCACAACTCCTACAAAACTATAGCTTCAAATACTATATGGGAATTGACGGAATTTCCATTTTAATGATTGTTCTTACTACTTTTTTAGTACCAATTTGTTTGGCAATTAGTCTTAATACTATTACAGAGCGCGTTAAAGAATATGTCATCTTCTTCCTACTGCTAGAAGGCTTCGTCATTGGTTCATTTTGCGCGCTTGACCTGCTAATGTTTTATATTTTCTTTGAAGCAATGCTCATTCCAATGTTTCTTATTATTGGCATTTGGGGCGGTCAGCAAAGGGTTTATGCGGCTTACAAATTTTTTCTTTACACGCTTTTTGGTTCGGTTTTATTTTTAGTCGCTATCATCTACATCTATGTCAGCGTTGGCTCGACCGATATTCAAATTCTTAAAAGTGCCTTGCCGCATTTTCCGCTTAATGCGCAAAAATGGCTCTGGCTGGCCTTCTTCGTCTCTTTTGCAATCAAGGTGCCAATGTTTCCTTTTCACACTTGGCTGCCCGATGCCCATGTGCAGGCACCTACGGCAGGCTCGGTAATTCTTGCTGGCATTTTAATCAAGCTTGGCGCCTACGCAATGCTGCGCTTTTCGCTGCCATTTTTTCCGCAAGCCTCTTTATATTTCGCCAATTTAGTTTTTGTATTAAGCACTATTGCAATCATCTACGGGTCGTTGGTAGCATTGATGCAAGAAGATATGAAGAAGATGATCGCCTACTCTTCCGTAGCTCACATGGGCTTTGTTACGATGGGAATTTTCAGCTTCACCCGCCAAGGCATTGATGGCGCAGTCATGCAAATGATCAGCCATGGACTTGTTTCTGCGGCATTATTCATGTGCGTCGGCGTAATCTACGACCGCCTTCACACCAAGCAAATTGCTGAGTTTGGCGGCATTGCGCAAAAAATGCCCAACTTCGCTTTGCTAGCAATGATCTTCACCATGGGCTCTGTCGGATTACCCGGAACCAGCGGCTTCGTCGGTGAATTTTTAGCAATTTTAGGAACCTTTCAAGCCAGCAAAATTGTCGCAATAATCTCGGCAATTGGCGTCATTCTTGGCGCTTGCTACATGTTGTGGCTTTACAAGCGCGTACTTTTTGGTGAAATTACCAATCCAAAAATTGATTCATTAAAAGATTTAAATGCAGTTGAACTTGCGTCACTTGGCATTCTAGCGGCTTTAGTAATTTTATTTGGCATTGTGCCAAATTTAATTTTAGGATATTTTGCGCATCCAGTAGCCGCTTTAACTAGTTTGTTTTAAGGCTTTTGGCTGTAGGTAAAATCAACATTTTCAATTATATAAATTATGTTTCTTAATCCAGTTTATCCAGAAATTGCACTATTTTGTGGTGCATTATTAATTTTAATGGTCGATGTTTTTTTTGCCAAAAATAAGCCCGAATTTTTTCGCATTTCTTACTTAGCTGCAATTGTCTCATGCTTTGTCGCTCTATACTTCATCGCCCAAAATACTTTCATTGTTGGCTCATTTTTTCATGGCATGTTTTTTGTCAATTCATTCACTTGCTTCATCAAATTTGGTGCGGTGTCACTGTTAATTTTTGTAATAATTTTATCGCTAAATTTTATCGCCAAAGAAAAAGAAATTAGCGCCGAATATCTTGCGCTAATAATGATTTCAACGGTTGGCGGCATGGTTTTAGTTTCAGCAAATGATTTTTTAACATTCTATTTGGGCTTAGAGCTGCAAGCTTTGCCACTATATTTACTAGCATCATTAAATCGCAAATCGGGCAAATCTTCAGAAAGCGGCATGAAATATTTTGTACTTGGCTCAACCGCCTCAGGCCTATTGCTGCTTGGCATTTCAATATTTTACGGCTTTTCTGGTACCACAAATTTTGATGTTGCAACTTACCTTTATAGCACTAGCCCCGTGCCTCCAGCGGTTATTCTTGGCTTCTTGCTTATTATAATTGCCATGTTTTTCAAAATTTCTGCCGCACCATTTCACATGTGGACACCCGATGTTTATGAAGGCTCTAGCCCTACAATCACAACATTCTTCGCCACTGTCGTTAAATTTACTTCAGTGCTAGTTTTAGTGCGTTTATTCTTAGATTTATCGCCAAGTTGGGTTGGCATGAACAAGGTTCTATTGCTTGTGGCTCTAGCTTCAATGGCAGTTGGAAGTTTTGGCGCCATCAAGCAAAATAATATTAGAAGACTGCTTGCTTACAGCTCAATTGGACATGTTGGCTTTGTGCTTTTTAGCCTTGCTGCTCTAAGCCCTGAAGGCATTAAAGCTTGCGTGCTTTACATGGTAATTTACGCCTTATTGGCACTTGGCAGCTTTGGGTTTTTAAACCTAGTCTTTGGCTTTAAAAACAAGGCCCATATTGGCTTTGACGACAAAACCGATGCCGAAATTTTTGACATTTCTTCTTTTGCTGGCCTTTCTAAAAGCAACCCAATTAAAGCGGCATTATTGACAATTTTAATGTTCTCTACTGCAGGAATTCCACCACTTGCAGGCTTCTTCTCAAAATTTTATGTAATAGCGGCAGCGGTAAAATCTGGCTATATCATAACTTCGGTTGTGGCAGTTTTATTTAGCGTGATTAGCGCCTTTTATTATTTGCGCGTGGTAAAAGTTATGTATTTTGATAATTTGCCAGCTGAAAATCGCTTAGAATTTATTGAAAGAACCAATCCAAAATTGGTGATTGCATTTGTGGCGGCGTTTAATTTGCTATTCATTGTCATTATGAAGCCTTTACTGGCAATGATTCATACCATGTTGGGTTTTTAGTTAACGCCATCTTCATTATTTTCAGCAACCGTCTATATTCTTGCCCCAATGTCATTCGTGCTCTATATGTCATTGCATGCCCCATATGTCGTTCCCGCACAAGCGGGAATCTTGCGCCACATTAAATTTTCAACAATTCATCTTTCGTTAAAGTAAAATCACTGGCAATCCAAAGTTTTTTTGCTTTAAGCAAAACCTCCCCAACCTCTCTACCATTAATTCCGCGCGCCATCAAATCATCACCATTAATTGGAAAACTTGGCAAAGAAAAATTATCAATAAATTTCAAGTTTTCGATTACAGATTTATTTTCAAAAGGTTCTTTTATCAAGCTCAGTAAGTAAAAATCACGAATAAAATCTTTTTTCTCAAAAACCAACAACTCGCGTAACGCTTGGTAATCAAGCTCTTGCGCCACTTCATTAATTTTTTTTGATAAAAATTCAAAATATTTTTTTTCGTAATTTGAAAAATTTAAACGAGTTAGAATTTCTAATAAATCTTGTTTTGGCGCATTATTTAATTTACCAGATTTGTCATTAAAGTCATTGTCATTTTTTGTAAAATTAAAAACCAATGCCGCAAATTTAAGATGCTCGGAAGCCTTTATTTGCAAGGACTCTTCTAGTTCTAGCAATTTTAATAAATTGCCAATTTGTAGTTTACTAGAAAAAATTTCTGCACGAATTCCGCAATTTTCTATCGCTTCAAAAATCCATAATAATTTTGTATTTTCTGCGGCAGCAAAAGTTTTAAAAATTTCATTTCTAATGCGATCAGCCGAAAGAAATTTAACGCCATTTTTATTGGCAACACAAGCCTGCAAACCTTCATCATCAAGCTCTGCTGCATAGCGACAACTAAAGCGAAAGAAGCGCAAAATGCGCAGAAAATCTTCTTCGATTCTTTGTTTAGCCTCGCCAATAAATTTTACTTTTTTATTTTGTAAATCTTCTAAGCCGTTAAAATAATCATTCACCAAGCCTTTATTATCAAGGTAGAGCGCGTTTATGGTAAAATCGCGGCGCGCAGCATCAAAAAAATAATCATCGATAAATTGCGGTTCACAATGACGGCCGTCATGCTCATTATCCTTTCGTAGAGTAGTGATTTCAAAGTGCTTTCCATTCATCACAGCAGTAATTGTGCCAAATTTAATACCTGTTGGAACTGCGTGAATATTGTTTTTTTCAAGAATTTCTATTGTTTGTTGTGGCAAAAATTTGGTGGCAAAATCAAAATCTTTTGCGGGCAAATCAAGAATCATATCACGCACGCAGCCGCCAACCAAGCGGATTCCATCGCTATCTTCTTTTAAGAAAATCTCAAAAATTTTTTTAACCTCACTAGGAAGATTTTTAATTAATTCAACTTGTAGGAAAGTTTTTTCAATCATTTTTTA
>CANGNU010000097.1 GCA_947455365.1 Rickettsiales bacterium
AAGACGGTATTCGGTATCTTCTAAAGGCTCGAGAGAAATTAACAATCCATCAAATTTATTGCGCAGAATTTCTTTTGGACCATCGGCATCGCAGGCAATTATTGGTTTACGAAATTTCATCGCCTCAAGAACAACTAAACCAAAAGTTTCTCGTTGCGAAGTTAAAAGAAAAATATCAATTGAATCAAAGAACGATTTTTTATCTTGCACCCAACCAACAAACTCAACTCTATCTTCAATTTCTAAATCTCGCGCCAACCTACGCAAAAAAGGCTCTCTGATGCCCAGCCCCGCAATTTTTAGCACAAATTTTTTATCAGGAAAATTTTCTAAAAGTTTGATGACTTTTACGGCATAGCGAAAACCCTTTGCCTTATCTAATCGACCAATCGCACCAAGAGTAATAATTTTTTTATCTTGCAAATGCACGACTGGAGCAGGATCAACCACCCCTGTTAAATCTATTGCATTATGAATCACAAAACTTTTTTCTTCACTTTGGCCAGCATCAATTGTGCGAAAAAACATTGGACGATTAACTGAAATTGCAACATCGGCACCAATTGAGCGCTTCACATTCATGCTGTGATTAACCGCCACTAATAAAATTTTTTTATGCTTGATTTTTTTTATCGCCTTTCTTACCAAAACCATCGACCTGCCAGCGTGTGCTACAACTGTATCGGCATTAGATTCTTCCAAAAATTTTTTAATGGCATACACCACAAAAATATCATGGTAGCCAAAATTATTTTTAATTTTTTTTACTGGAATATTTAGCGCTTCAAGCTTGCTAGCGTAAGGCGCATCTTCTTTTGTAATTGCCAAAACTTCATGCCCTAGACCATCACGCAAAATGCGAGAATAATCAATAAACACCTGCTCTGCCCCACCATTTTGTGAAGTTAAAATTATGTTAACAATTTTCATTTTTCTTCTCCTTCGCCTTTAAATAAGCAACTGTTGGATAAAGCCCTGCAAGCATTGCAATTAAAAAGCCCAAGCCGCCTTCTTTATAACCTTTTTTTACTACAAAAGATTTAAAAAACCGCAACTTAAATGCAATTAATAATGATAAAAATCCACCTTTAATTTTTCCTTTAAAAATTATATCATTGGCTTTCCAATTGGTGTAGCGATTGAAGCGCGCCAACAGGTCAGCAATGTTTTCATCAACCAAATGAATGATAGGATTTTGCAAAGATTTTATCGCAAAATTTCCTGCAAAAGTTGGATGAATTTCTTTGTCCTCATCATATTTTTTTAAGCCGCGATAAGTTAATGTTTGGCGGCGAACCACTCCCAGCGTGCGTAGCCAGCCATAACGCACTAATCTTTTGCCAATGTAATTATCGATGGGAATATAAAATCCGCAAGGCTTGGAGGCCCAAATATTTTGCAGAATTTCTTGCGCTAATGGCGGCGAAATTCTTTCATCGGCGTCAATTTCTAGAATCCAATCATGGCTTGCGGCACTTAGAGCTACATTGCGCCTTGCGCCTTCAATATTCCACGAACCTTCAATAATTTTATTAGCAAATTTTTCGGCAATTTGTTTGGAAGTGTCGGTGCATTTATCGAGCACAACAACAATTTCATCAGCAAAATCAAGGCTGCGCAGGCAATCTTCAAGTTTTTTTTCTTCATTATGTGCGACAATTACGGCGGAAATTTTCATGATTTTTATAATCGCTTGTTTAATTGAAGAGACCTTTGTAAAATAATTGGGCTCGTTTAAGCTTGTATAATTTACGCTTTAAAACATGCAATTGTCAAAAAGAAAATTCATCAAAAATAGTTTACTTTCAGTGGGCGTTTTACTTGCTGCTTGCAAATTTAATCCACTGAAAAAGCTAGAAATAAACCAACTTGATCAAACAAAAAAATTAGGAGAAAAACTTATGTCATTTGAATTGCCTGCATTGCCTTACGCTAGAACTGCTCTGGCTCCACACATTAGTGAAAATACTTTAAATTTTCACTATGACAAACATCATCAAGCTTATGTAACCAATTTAAATAACTTGGTTTCAGGCACTGAATTAGCCGGTAAAACACTAGAAGAAGTTATTAAAATTAGTCACGCCGACAAAACTAAAGCAGGCATTTTCAACAATGCGGCACAAGTTTGGAATCATTCGTTTTATTGGCACTCAATGAAACCAAATGGCGGCGGAAAGCCATATGGCGCGGTTCTAACAAAAATTGAAGCAGATTTCGGCTCTTACGAAAATTTTGTTACTGAATTTAAAAATGCAGGCGCAACCCAGTTTGGCTCTGGCTGGGCGTGGTTAGTTCTTGATGCGGGAAAATTAAAAGTTGTCAAAACTGGCAATGCTGAAACCCCCCTCACCTCTACAGCCAAGCCACTTATGACTATGGATGTTTGGGAGCACGCTTATTACCTAGATTTTCAAAATGCGCGCCCAACTTATATTGATACATTCTTGAATCACTTGGTTAATTGGAATTTTGTCGCACAAAATCTTGCTGCGTAAAATCTTGCAAGCTAGATTAATGTTTGCGATACAATGTCATTCCCGCGAAAGCGGGAATCTTTCAAAGATAGAGCTATCTTGAGATTTCCGCTTTCGCGGAAATGACAAAGGAATACGGAAATAACAAAGCAATAAAATAACAAACTAAAAATTTCTCAAATGCGCACAGCAAAATTTGAAAGAAACACTAAAGAAACGCAAATTAAAGTTGAAGTAAACCTTGATGGCTCAGGCATTTACAAGGTTAACACTGGCATTGGTTTCTTGAATCACATGATCGAACAACTTGCGCATCACAGTTTGATCGACATTTCACTTGAAGTGAAAGGCGACTTGCATATTGACTTTCATCACACCACCGAAGATTCTGCCATTGCAGTTGGCGAAGCAATAAAATTGGCACTTGGCGACAAAAAAGGCATCACTCGTTTTGGTCATGCTTATATTCCAATGGATGAAACTTTAACCCGCGTAGCCCTTGATTTATCTGGTCGCGTTTACCCTGTTTGGCATTGCGAATTTAAGCGCGATAAAGTTGGCGAAATGGATTGCGAACTTTTCCGCGAATGGTTCTTCGCCTTTGCTGCCGCGGTTGGCTGCAACTTACATGTTGAAAATTTATACGGCTTAAATAATCATCACATTGTAGAATCTTGCTTCAAAGGTTTAGCTCGCGCCTTGCGCCAAGCGGTTGAAATAGATATTCGCAAAAATGGTGCAATTGCTTCTACTAAAGGAATTTTATAATTTCAAATATGCTTTTATCACAAATTGCAAAAAATAAAAATCTTGCCAAGCCAGTAATTTACGGGCTTGCTGGCCCCATCCTCACCGATGAAGAAAAATATTTCTTTTCAAAAAATGGCTGTGTTGGCTTCATTGTTTTTGCGCGAAATATTCAAAATAAAGAGCAGCTAAAAAATCTTACCTCTTCACTAAAAGAGTTAATGGGTAGTGAAGTTTTAATTCTTGTCGATCAAGAAGGTGGAAGGGTTGCGCGCCTTAAAGAGCCGCACTGGAAATGCTATCCCGCAGGAGAATTTTTTGCCTCAATTTATCAAGAAGATCAACAAAAAGCGCGCGACTTAATCTATAAAAATTTTCAAGAAATTGCAACTGACTTACATGAGGTTGGCATTAATGTTGATTGCGCGCCAGTCCTTGATATTCTTACTGCCAAGACCCATCAAATTATTGGTGACCGCGCTTATGGAACCAATGTTGAACAAGTAACAGCGCTGGCAAAACAGGTTTGCGCTGGCTTGTTATCGAAAAAAGTTTACCCAGTAATCAAACACATTCCGGGCCATGGCCGCGCTGCTTCCGACAGCCATTTAGAATTGCCAATTGTTGATGCTTCACTTGAAGATTTGCGCAAAACAGATTTTGCCGTGTTCAAAAATTTTACTGAACAAAAATTTGCCATGACCGCACATGTATTATACAGCGCGCTTGATAGCAAAAATTGCGCCACAATTTCACCAAAAATTATTAAATTAATTCGCGAAGAAATTGGCTTCAAAAATATTTTGATGAGCGATGATTTATCAATGAAAGCGCTTGGCGGAACATTTGGTGAACGCACGACAGCCGTGCTTCAAGCGGGTTGTGACTTAGTATTGCATTGCAACGGCAATATGCAAGAAATGCAAGAAATTAACGCAAAATTACCGCAAATTAGTGATGCAGTTTTAGAGAAATTTAACGATTAAAATTTTAAAACTGATATTGAGATATGAGATAGTTTAAGAAATAACAATAGCAATACAAATAAACTTAAAGATGACAAACTTCGTATATAAAAATGATTTACCCGCAGACCTTGTCCTTGAAGGCTCTCTAGCAATTGACACCGAAACGATGGGCTTAAAAACTAAGCGCGATCGCTTATGCTTAATACAAATTTCCACTGGC
>CANGNU010000098.1 GCA_947455365.1 Rickettsiales bacterium
AAATCGATAGTAATTTTTATTTGTGAATTTTGCAAATATTCATGGACAGTTTTTTCTACATAATCAGGGTGTTTTGCGCCATCTTTGGTAATTTGATATTGGCCAATTTTGATGACTAATTTTTCTGGTGAAGTTTTGCTGCAAGATTTTCCAACAGCCATGGCAATCCGCCCCCAGTTTGGATCGGCAGCTGCTAAAGCAGTTTTAACCAGTGGTGAATTTCCAATTGAAAAGGCTACTTCTTTGGCTTCTTTTTTGTCAGTTGCACCAACAACTTCAATTTCAATTAATTTTTTTGCACCTTCGCCATCAACTACAATCATAAGGGCTAAGGCCATCATCACTTCTTTTAATTTTGCTTTAAAATCGGCAATTTTTGCATCATCAGCGCTAATAATTTCTTGGTTTTTTGCCGCCTTAGTTGCAAAAAGAAAAACGCTGTCGTTGGTTGACTGGTCTGAATCGACAGTGATTGCGTTAAAGGTATCTTGGGTTAATTCTTGCAGCAAATTTGCCAGTGTTGGTGATGAAATATTTGCATCGGTAAAAATATAGCCAAGCATTGTTGCCATGTTGGGGGCAATCATTCCCGAGCCCTTGGCAAAGCCAGTGATGGTAATTTTTTTGCCGTCAATTTCACAAGTTTTGCTAATAATTTTTTGCTTAGTATCAGTAGTCATGATTGCCTTTGAAGCCTTATCCCACGCCGCTTCATCATTGCTAAAATTTTGCGCCAAATTAGGCAAAGTATTAGTAATTAATTCTGTTTTTAAAATTTCACCAATCACGCCAGTTGAAGAAATGAACACCTGTTCTTGCTTACAACCAAGCACTTCTGCGGCTTTTTGTGCACTATGCAAAACTGTTTCTTCACCAGCTTTTCCTGTAAAGGCATTAGCGTTTCCAGCGTTGACTATCAAGGCTTTAGCGCTTCCTTGGGCAATATTTTTTTTGCACCAAACTACAGAAGCGGCGGGCATTGAAGAGCTGGTGAAAACCCCAGCCACATTGGCTTCATCATCAAATGAAATTAGCAATAAATCATCGCGATTTTTGTATTTAATTCCGCAATTAGTAGTAGCAATTTTTACACCATTAATTTTATTCATAGTCGTTAAAAAATTATAATTTTATTGCCGCAGCAAATGCGCGCACTGTTTCTAAAACTTTTGCAACAATCTCACCAGAAGATTTTTTTGCAACAACATTTTCTTCAATAACTTTAACAATTGTTGAGCCTACAACCACGCCGTCCACGCCAATTTTAGCAAATTCTGCCGCTTGTGACGGCTGTTGAATTCCAAAGCCAATAACCACTGGCAGTGAAGAATTTTTGCGAATTTTTTCTAGGTTAATTTTATTAGCCGCAATTGCGGCCTGCTTGGTTCCAGTAATGCCAAGCATAGAAACCAAATATAAAAATCCACCGCTAACTTTTGCAATTTCACCAATGCGTTCTTCACTGCTTAAAGGCCCGACCAGATTGATTAGATCGATATTAGATTTTGCCGCTGCAAGCGCAATTTCTGCTCGTTCTTCTAAAGGCAAATCTACAATTAAAATGCCGTCAACGCCTGATTTCTCTGCATCGGCAAAAATTTTATCAATTCCATATTTTAAAAAAGGGTTGTAATATCCCATTAACAAAACAGGCGTTGCGGTGTTGATTTCTCTGAATTCAGCGGCCATTGCCAAAGTGTTTTTTAGCGATGCGCCATTGGCAATTGCGCGCTTTGATGCATTTTCAATAATTGGCCCGTCACCAGATGGGTCTAAGAACGGCACGCCAAGTTCGATTATATCGCAACCCGCTTCTGGCAATAATTTTAAAATTTCTAATGATGTTGCATAATCGGGGTCACCCGCGCAGATGTAGGCGACAAAGGCGCATTGGTTTTTTGATTTTAGCTCGGAAAATTTTTTTTCTAGTCGTTTCATTTTTTATAAATTAAATCCAATTTCCTTCGCAACCGTGTGAATGTCTTTGTCGCCGCGGCCTGAAAGATTTACAATAATATTTTTTCCTGCACCCAATTCTTTGGCTAATTTGCAAGCGTAAGAAATTGCGTGTGATGATTCTAATGCAGGAATGATGCCCTCGGTTTTACACAGTAATTGAAAGGCTTCAAGGGCTTCTTGGTCGGTGGCGCTAACATAATTTACGCGCTTAGTTTCATGCAAGTAAGCATGTTCTGGCCCAATGCCGGGATAGTCTAAACCCGCAGAAATAGAGTGCGCGTCTTGAATTTGTCCATCATCATTTTGCAAGAAATAAGTTTTGTTACCATGTAAAACTGCAACACTACCTCCCGCTATTGAAGAGGCGTGTTCATTGGTTGCAAGGCCTCTTCCTGCCGCTTCAACTCCATAAATTTTTACATCATCATTTAAGAAAGGGTGGAATAATCCAATAGAGTTTGAACCGCCACCAATGCAGGCTACTAGGGCATTGGGAAGGCCACCAACTTGTGCGGCAAATTGTTCTTTAGCTTCTTTTCCAATTACCGAGTGAAAGTCGCGAACCATTGCGGGATAAGGGCTGGGGCCAGCTACGGTGCCAAGTAAATAGTAAGTATTTTCGGCGTTAGAAATCCAGTCGCGCATGGCTTCATTGATGGCGTTCTTTAGGCTTTGCGAGCCAGTGGTGACGGGCACTACCGTGGCACCAAGCAACTTCATTCTAAACACATTTTGTGCTTGTCGTTCTACATCTTTGGCGCCCATGTAAATTACGCAAGGCAGTGAAAAAAGTGCGCAAACTGTGGCGGTTGCAACGCCATGCTGACCAGCGCCCGTCTCAGCAATGATGCGGGTTTTGCCCATTCTTTTCGCCAACAAAATTTGCCCCAAACAATTGTTAATTTTGTGTGAGCCAGTGTGGTTTAAATCTTCGCGCTTCAAATAAATGTTGGCGCCACCGCAATGTGCAGTAAGCCGCGCAGCTAGATATAGCGGGTTGGGGCGGCCAACATAATTTTTTAAATAGTGATTAAATTCGGCGTGAAATTCTGCGTCATTTTTAATTTTGGCGTAGGCGGTTTCAAGCTCAAGAATGGCGGGCATCAAGGTTTCGGCGGCATATTTTCCGCCAAATTCGCCGAATTTTCCGTTGGCGTCTGGTTGGTTGTAGGACATTTTATTTTAGAAAAATAATTTAGAGGCAGATGACTGTAAGTTGGGGGAGGAAATATGCAATAAAAATTTCAATCCGACAAAACCCTGTCCGACAAGGCTCTAGCCCTCAGACAGGCGGCAGGCCGAACTCGGTCTAGAACCTTGTCGGACAGGGTTTTGTCTATAGCGAGTGAGGTTTTTTGTAGCGAAAAATTACACTTAAAAATGGGGTAAAAAAATATGAAAAAATATGAAATATCTTGTTGACATAGTGTATTATTTCCCATAAATTACCCATTGTTTTCCAGCTTTTCCCATAAATTCCCATGAAAAAACGGGAATGGCGACAGGCCTTACGGTTGTAAGGCTGGTGGCTTGGAAGAAAAAGTTAAAAATTGATTGAATCAACAATGGCGCTATTTCTATCGACATTCATAAATAAAATTGACGCAAAGGGCCGAGTTTCTGTGCCGGCGCAATTTCGTTTGTCGCTTGGAAACAAAGACTTCTCGGGCATTGTTGTTTACGAATCTTTCATCAATAACTGCATTGAAGGCTGTGATATTGAGCGCATTAAAAAGTTGAGCGATTCCATTGATAATTTAGACCCATTTTCAGAAGAACGCGATGCCTTCGCCGCCACTATTTTAGGCAGCGCAATGCAGTTGGCCATGGATGCTGACGGTCGGGTTATTTTACCAGAAAATTTGCTGCAAAAAACGGCGATTAAAGACAAAGCTTTGTTTGTAGGTAAAGGCCCAACTTTTGAAATTTGGCAGCCAGAAAAATTTGACGCTTACTTGGTGAAAGCCAAGGCCAGCGCTAAAGAGAAGCGTAATATGTTGCAATTGAAAAAAGATTCGTAGGGCTACGAATGCTTGTGGCAGTAAGGTTAGTTAAATAAATATAAAATGCATAAACCAGTTTTATTAACAGAAGTATTGCAACATTTGTCTCCGCAAGCAGGCGAGACCTATGTTGACGCAACTTTTGGTGCTGGCGGATATTCAACTGCAATTTTAGAAACAGCGCGCTGCACCCTTTATTCTATTGACCGCGACACTTCTGCAAAAAAATTCGCAGCAAAATTATCAGAAAAATTTCCGAAGAATTTTCATTTTTTAGCAGGAAATTTTTCACAAATGCAAAGCTTGTTAAGCCAAGCTGGTGTTGAGTCGGTGAATGGTATTGTTTTTGATCTTGGTGTTTCATCAATGCAGTTTGATGAAAT
>CANGNU010000099.1 GCA_947455365.1 Rickettsiales bacterium
AATGGTGGTAATTTTTTATCTGAAGTCGAAACTAGATTTTACGACAATGCAAATGAATATTGATCCAGAAAAAGTTGCGCAAATTGCCGATGCACAAGGCTGTTATTTTAAACTTACGCAAGGAATGGGCGGCGAAATTAACGCAATTTTATCAGTGCCTTCTTATCGGTTGGTGGCAAATGTTTAAGCACAAAAAAAAGCGGGCTGTTTTAAAAACAACCCGCTTCTCAAGCAAAAAGTAAACTCTAAAATTAACGAGAATAAAATTCTGTAATCAAGTGAGGTTCCATTTGAATTGCGTAAGGAACTTCAGCAAATGAAGGCTTCATGGTCAATTTGATGCTCATTGCGTCTTTATCAAGCGCTAAATAAGAAGGCACATCGCGTTCCATTTTTTGCAAAGCTTCAATTACAATTGCCAATTTGCGTGATTTTTCACGAACTTGCACAATATCGCCAACTTTAACACGGTAAGAAGCAATATTCACTGCTTTGCCGTTAACTGTAACATGTTTGTGGCTGACAAATTGTCTTGCAGCAAAAACAGTTGGTACAAAGTTAGCGCGATAAACAACCGCGTCCAGTCTGCTTTCAAGCAAATTGATGAAGTTTTCACTTACATCGCCTTTAGTTGAATTAGCGAGTTGGAAAGTGTTGTAAAATTGCTTCTCAGAAATGTTTCCGTAGTAGAATTTCATTTTTTGTTTAGCGCGAAGCTGAGTACCGTAGTCAGTACCGCGGCCTTTTGGCGCTTTGCCATGTTGTCCGGGGCGATAATTTTTCTTAAGAACGGGGTCTTTAGCTTGTCCCCAAAGGCTGGCGCCAACACGGCGGCTCATTTTTTTCTTAGCGTTGACTCTTTTTGTCATTGTTTTAGTTTTTTTAGTTAATACCAGTTTTTTCGAGGATTTACAAAGCCGCGCCAGTTAAGGCTTGCCAAGGTTTTAACCATGGTTGCAACCAGATTTGCCCTAGAAAATTTCGCCGCAAATTACTTGCGAAGAAGGCTCTCTAACTAAAGAGAGGGGCAAGATTGTAGTAATTGTGGTTTTATTGTCAATTACATATTGATTCTGGATAAACCCCCAGCGCTTTCACAAATGGCTTAATTTTATGCTTCATTAGTTGTTTTATTTCGGCAGAGTTTTCATCTAAAAAGCCTTTCACTTCAACTAAGTAGAAAATAATATCGTCCACACGCTTGAGTCGCGCGATTTTTAGCAATTTTGCATCAAATCCATTTTCTTGCAATGTCGCCAATAATTGCGCTTTTGACACTGTATTTGCTAGTTCTATGCAAAACAAACTGCAATCTTGTTGCGATTTTTCTGGTGTCTTTATTGCCAGCGCAACCAGATCAGTCACAGCTTCGCGCTGTTTTTCTCGCCCTGGATTTTGCGTAAATGGAATGCGTGTAAACACCTTCAAACCCAAGTTGTTATTGGCCAGATTGATCCACCAATTTTCGCCAAGATCGTTAGAAAAATTTTCATCAGAAGAGTGGGGTAGTGCAAAAATGGCAATTTGCGCGGCATTTTTTTCAATTTCAGAAACTACATTATTAACACTGTCGTGAGTGATAATTGGAATGAAATCGGTGTAATATTCGCGCACCAAATAATTGTAGTCGGGCAGGTTGTGCGGATTATGCACCGCAAGCTTTAATGGCTGCTCTAAAAGATTAGAAGAAGTAATAATTTTGCGCCAAATATTGACTAAAACTGACTTTGGTAAAATTGGATCGGCCTTAGCAATTAAATTTTTTATCATGTCGGCTTCGCGCGCTGATTTTATAAAAACTTTTTCACCGCTGTTAGTTTTTATGACGCGAACTTTTTCGACAATTTTCATTCTTTGTGCTAAAAGATAAATTAATTGATTGTCGATGGCGTCAATATCGGCGCGGCATTCGGCTAGCGAGGTTTCGTAGTTTTTATTGGGTTGATTTTCTGTCATTTGCAACTAAAGTTGAATAATAATTATTCTGTAAGTTAAATGAGATAACGACAAATGCAATCTTCGTTTGTCAATTGCATTTTTGCCAACAAATTTTTACAAAACACCAAAACATGATAACAGAAATTCAACCAATTATTGCAAATTTACTCAAGCCAAATTCGCGTTTGCTAGAAATTAATTGCGATAAAAATAATGCGCTAAAAGTTGATAAAAAAATTGCAATTACTTCAATTTTAGTAGAGAAATTATCAGACGATATTGTTATTAAATTTCTCGATCAAAGTTTTGATTATGCCTTGCTAAGCCATATAATTCAAGATTTCGCAGCTATTGAAAAAACTCTGCATGAAATGCTGCGCGTGGCAGAGTATTCAATTGTTATTCTATCAAATAAAAATTTTTGCAATTCAAGAAAATTTAAAAAATTGTGCAAAAAAAATTATTTAAAAATTGAAAAAGAAATTTTTGTTAATAATTTTGGAAAAATTCTTGGCTGGTTTTTTGCCAAATATAAGGTTATTTTAATTAGAAAAGATGAGTTTTCTCCTACGGCCGAGGCCGAGTTTGTTGTATCGAAAAATAAAATTTTTTCACCTAAAATGACGCCACAATTTGCATATAGCAAAACAATAAGCTAAAATAGCCTGAAGCACCAAAAAATTATGCTAACAACAAAAAGAATGCATGAAAAAAATATGGCCAGCAATTTTATCTATAGCTTTAGTTCTTACGGGTTGTGGCTCTGATGATCATAAACCGAAAAAAAAATATAAGCCGTACAAAAAATATCACGCACATAAAGGTACGCTAGAAAATAATACGCCTGATGATATTAAATTTACTTATCGCATTCGCCCTAGCGAATCAATGTCTCTTGGCGTTGATGGCGCAGCAAAATTTAATACAATTCGTGCGCAAAATCAGCTGCCAGAAAAGTACGATGCACCAACCGATGACATCAAGCAAATTATGAGTAACGGGCAATATGTTGGGCAATATAAAGTTGGTGCGCCTTACAAAATTGAGGAAGACACCTACTATCCGCAAGAATATGATGATTATGAAGAGGTGGGCAGGGCCTCGTGGTATGGTGATGAATTTCATGGCAAAAAAACCGCTAATGGCGAAATTTATAATTCGGGCGCAATGACTGCGGCGCATCAAACTTTGCCCTTGCCCTCTATGGTGCGAGTGACTAATCTTGATAATGGTAAAAAGGCAATTGTGCGTGTCAATGATCGTGGGCCTTTTGCCAAAAGTCGAGTGATCGATGTTTCTGAAAAAGCCGCTGAAGCCTTGGGTTTCCACGATAAAGGCACTGCAACGGTTAAGGTAGAATTTCTGTCTAAAGAAACTGATGAACTATTAGCAACCCTAAATATTAAAAATTAATTTATGCCAAGTTTTGATTTAGTCTCAAAAATAGATATGCAAGAAATTGACAATGCCGTTAATTCCGTGCTGCGCGAGCTTACCAACCGCTATGATTTTAAAGGTATAAAATTTTCAATTGAAGTTGATCACAAAGAAAATTTAATCAAACTTGCGGCTGAAGATTCTTACAAATTAGGCGCAATTCGCGATTCTCTTAAAACTTATGGAGTCAAGCGTGGTATAGACCCAAAGGCTTTTGATTTTCAAAAAGAAGAAGATGCTTCGGGCAATAGTGTTCGTCAAGAAGTTAAATTGCGTAATGGAATTGAGCAGGAAGTTGCCAAAAAAATTACCAAGCAAATTAAGGATAAAAAGCTGAAAGTGCAGGCCTCTATTCGTGGCGATGAAGTGCGCATTGAAGGTAAAAATCGCGATGATTTGCAAGTGGTTATGAATGATTTGCGTTCTTCAAATTTTGAAGTTCCGTTGCAATTTATTAATTTTAGGGACTAAATGGCAAGTATTGGTGGCTTTTTAAAATCTTGTGCTAATGCGGTTCGCGCGGTTGCTTCGGCAACGGTTGGCATTCCATTGGCGCTGGCTACTACTGTCGTGGTTGGTACTGCCGCCCTAACAACTTCGGCAATGAATTATTGCTGGTCGCATGTTGTTAAAAAATCAGCCTTTGCAAAAGAGTTGCACTTTGACAAAAGTTTAGACAGTTTGCAAAAATCAATGTGGGGTTTTTTAGGGGCCACTTGGACGCAGCTTGGGCTTTATACTTATATTGAAGCGTGTAAGAAGGTTGGTGGATATTGCGATGGAAGGGCTGCGGCCTTGGGACAAGATGACCGTAAGAATTCTAGTGCTTATATAGCTCCTCCAATGGAAAATTCTCATGAAGAAAAGCAACATAGTGGTGGTGCAAATCAAGAGCCGCCGCCAGCTTATGGTCATGAGGCTCCGCCTGCTAGCACTCATTTAACAGAGT
>CANGNU010000100.1 GCA_947455365.1 Rickettsiales bacterium
AGCAATTTGAAATTGACTGGCTGGTAAATTTTGCCGCAGAAAGTCATGTTGATAATTCAATTGCTAATGCCGATGTTTTTATTACAACAAACATCAATGGCACCTTCTCTTTGCTGCAAGCAGCCTTGCAATATTATGGAAAATTAACTGGTGCAAAAAAGGACAATTTTCGCTTTTTGCATGTTTCAACTGATGAAGTTTTTGGTTCGTTAAAGGAAGGTGAGCCAGCTTTTACTGAAGAAAATTGCTATCAGCCAAACTCACCTTATTCTGCTTCAAAAGCAGCTTCCGACCACTTGGTGCGGGCGTGGAATGAAACTTATAAATTGCCAACAATTATTACAAATTGTTCGAATAATTTTGGCGCCAAGCAGCATTCAGAAAAATTGATACCAACTATAATTCGCTCGGCTCTAAGCGGCAAGGATATTCCAATTTATGGCAATGGCAAAAATATTCGCGATTGGATTTTTGTTGAAGACCATTGCAAGGGCATTGCTCTAGCGCTAGAGAAGGGTGGGGTTGGTGAAACTTATTGTTTTGGTGGCGAATCTGAAATGCGTAATATTGAAATTGCGCAAATTATTTGCAGCGAGTTGGACCAGCTTAAACCAAGGGCTGACAAGCTTTCTTACACAACTCAAATTAAATTTGTTGAGGATAGAAAAGGGCATGATTATCGTTATGCAATTAATAATGCCAAGGTGCGCAGCGAGCTTGGCTTTGTTGTTGAAAAGGGCTTTTTAGAAAGAATAAAAGAGGTGGTCAAAGAGAATTTAACTTCCATAAAATGACAACAAAAAGAGTTGCAATATTTTGTTGCGAAGCATCGCTAGAAATTGGCACAGGCCATGTTATGCGCTGCTTGGTGCTGGCAAAAAAAATATTACAAAATGACTGGAATTGCCAGTTTGTCTCTTCGCAAAATAGCTATAATTTAATTCCGCAATTGCAAAATTTTACGCGTTTAGATCCGCAACAATTTTTAACTAATCCACAATATTGTGATTTGCTAATTGTTGATAATTATAGCCTCGATGAAAGCTACGAAAAGCCTTTGCGTAAATTTGCTAAAAAAATTCTAGTCATTGATGACCTTGCCAATAGAAGGCATTTTTGCGATATTTTGCTTGACCAAAATTTGGCAACTGAAGCAGAGGAATATAAAAATTTAGTTAATGAAGAATGCAAAATATTAGCTGGCACAAAATATTCTTTATTGCGCGAAGAATTTGCGCAAATGCGTCCAAAAGCTTTAAATAAAAGGCTTGCTACTAAAGAAATAAAAAAAATTCTGGTAAATTTTGGTGGTTCTGATTTGAAAAACCACACAATTAAGGCTTTGCAAGAAATTGAAAAATCTAATTTTTTAGGAGAAGTTGAGGTGGTTCTTGGTTTTAACGCCGTGCATTTTGACGAGATTGAAAAATTTTCTCATAAGACAAAAAATAAAATTACACTGCATCGCCAAGCAAATATGGCACAGTTAATTTATGAGGCGGATTTAGCTTTTGCTGCGGGAGGAACAAGCGCTTGGGAGCGCTGCTGTCTTGGCTTGCCAACCTATTTAGTAAAAATTGCCGATAACCAAGAAAAAATTTTTAAAGAATTGGGACATGCGGAAAGCTTTGCCGAATTTTACACAAATGCTTCGCAAGATTATCAAAAATATGTTGCGCAAATTGCCAGTTATGTTGATGGGGCTGGCGCAGATAGAGTATTGCAAAAATTATTGCCAAATTATGAGCAAAACAGCATATAGAAAAGATATAGATGGGCTTAGAGCTGTCGCTGTATTATCAGTTATAGTTTTTCATTATTTTCCTAAAATTCTTAAAGGCGGATTTGTTGGTGTTGACATATTTTTTGTTATTTCCGGCTTTCTAATTTCATCAATTATTTTTAAAGCGCTGGATAAGAAAGAATTTAGCTTTGCAGATTTTTATTCTCACAGAATTAAAAGAATATTGCCAGCGCTGATAGTTGTGCTGTCCGCATGCATAATAATTGGATGGTTTATTTTATTGCCAGATGAATATGAGTTGCTGGGAAAGCACATTGTCTCCTCTGTTTTATTTGCGACTAATTTAGAGCTTTATCAAGAAAATGGATATTTTGATGCAGCTTCAAATAGCAAGCCACTGTTGCATTTGTGGTCTCTTGGGGTTGAGGAGCAATATTATCTTTTGTGGCCCGTAATAATTATTTTGATTCACAGATTTAGAATAAAATTATTACCATCAATTCTGTTTTTATCATTCTTGTCATTGCTTCTTGCTTGCGTAGAAAATGAAACATTCGCATTCTTTATGCCACAAACTCGTTTCTGGGAGTTGTCTATTGGAAGTCTCTTGGCCTATATTGAAATTTACAAAAGAGAAAGTTTTGACAATTTATTGCAGAAAATTATCAAGATTAATTCTGTTAAAAATTTACAAAATATAAAATCTTTTATTGGATTATTGATGGTGTTTTTAGCAATAAGACACAAGCATTTTAATATCGAGGGGCTTTTATTGGCAACGGTTGGCGGGTTTTTACTAATTTCATCTGGTAAAGATGCTTTCATTAATCAAAAAATTCTTGGCAATAAAGTTTTGGTTTATATCGGTCTAATTAGTTATCCACTTTATCTTTGGCATTGGCCTTTATTGGTGATGATGCAATTGAGCAAGCAGAATTTTAGCTATTTGGATAATTCTTTAATTTTGCTACTATCTTTTTTATTGGCTGTACTTACATATAAATTTATAGAATGCAAAATTCGCTATAGAAAAGAAAAGATAGTTCCGCCTCTGTTATTGTTAATATTCATATCTATTGGTTTTGCTGGTTTTTTAATTTATAAAAAAGATGGGCTAATTAATAGATTTTCAAAAGAGCTTTCTCCTATTTTTTATTTAAAATCGAATGCGCAAGAAATGCGTTACGAAAAATGCTTTTTAAATGATAAGGGGCAAGATAGCTCATCTTTTCAAGAAGAATGTTTTGAGGGGAATTATAAGAATAAGCCGTTAATTTTTTTATGGGGAGATTCTCACGCAGCGCATCTATATCCAGGATTATTAAGTTTGCAGCAAGCGAATCATGGCTTTGGATTGGCGCAGTTTAATGTGGGTTCATGTCCGCCAATTTTAGGAAATGAATTTGCTTATCTTGGTAATAAATTTTGCAAAAAGAACAATGATTATATTTTTCAGAAAATTATTTCATTAAAGCCAAATTTAGTACTTCTTTCCTTTTCTCTTGCGGCAATTTCGCAATCTGATTTAGACGGCTTGGAGGATACTATTAAATTATTAAAACAAGAAGAAATTAAAGAAATAATTCTTATTGGCACAATGCCTTTATATGATATTTATCGTGGCAAAGAAAAAGGCAGTTTTAAAAAATTATTACTGCAAATAAGCGAGAAGGAAAACATTATTCCATATAGAAACAAAACTGGAATAAGTGATTTAAAGCAAGAAGAGGAGGCTCTTAGAGCTATAGCAGAAAGAAGTGGCGCAAGATATATCTCGATGCTTGACCTGCTTTGCAACAAGGAAGGCTGCTTATTAAGAGTTGATGATAATTCAATTCCTCAATTATTGACTTATGACGGAGGTCATTTAACAACTGCTGGCTCTGAGTTTGTTATCAAGAAAATTTCTAGCGAAATAATGCGCAATATTCACTAACCTTAAGCGTGAGTTGCGGTAAAACAGCCGTCATCCGAATAAATAAACATCAATGGTTTCGCGTTATCTCCGCAAAGCGCCTTAACCCCAATTTTTATATAAGGAATTTGATCGCGAATTTCTTTGATATTGTAAACGGTTTTACGAATATTTTTTGACTTCATGAAGTAAGAATTTTCTGCTAAAATTTCATTGTTTTTTGCATTTAGCAGTTCTGTTCCAGATTGCATATCCCACACCTCAAGAACACTTAGTTGATAAACTTCAATTCGTTCAATATTTTTTGTATTTACGACATATTGAGACATCCAATAATAAGGATTTGTCTTGTTGTAGCGGTGCTTTGTCAAAAAATGCTGCGGATGAATTATTGCCATTGATTCATCGATGGTTGATTTATAAAAGCTATAAAAATGACTGTTGAGAGCCCCTAAAGCTTTATTTTTATTGGCAAAATTTATAGGAGAAATTGCTTGGGCAGTAAACATGCCAATTTGAGGCAATTTGCAATTAAAAATTTCTGTGGGCCTGATTGATTTAGAGCCAAATTTAGACAGTGTAATAATTTTTTCTGCAATTAATTTACCACTTTCATTAAGCATTGTAAT
>CANGNU010000101.1 GCA_947455365.1 Rickettsiales bacterium
CTTTGTTAAAGAATATTGCAATTATACAAAAGATTTTGCAAAAAATCCCAATCCAGTTGCGGCAATCGATGTAAGCAGTTGCCATATTTTAGAAATTAGCAATAGAAACTCAGCAAAAGAAAGGGGCGTATTTTCTTTATCTCATTTCACAGTTGGCCAATTACAATATCCGAATAGCGGAATTTTGAATTCTAATTTAAAAAAAATCTTTCAATCATTTCAAGCTGCGGGCGGGAATATAGAAACTGCACGAGTTATAATACTAGGAGGGAAAAGTTATGAATCAGCTTTGAGAACTAATTTAAAACAAGGCATACAAAATATTGTGGCTGATATAAAAATAGAAGAGCCAAAAGGTCATCACCAAGAAAAAAAGAAGGATTCTATAACATATTTATTTCATAGCGATGGGACCGATCATCGCATATCTGACATGACTCAAGAAGATGGCTATAAGGACAAATTCTCCAAAATTATGTTAAACCCAGATGGAACTACCAACAAAAAGAAGGTTGATGAATGGCAAAAAAGAATTGACACTGATTACAAGCCAATATCTAAGCTTCTAGATAAAGCAACTAGAGATAGGACCTTATCTATACAAGAAAAATTTACCGTAGCGAATCTTGAAAAATTCGATTCTTTATCTGAAGTTGACAAAAAAACAGCCTCAGATTTGTTATCCATAACATTTGTTAACGACCTCGGCATTCCAATTACTGACAGTCCAACTACCTCATTCAAACAAGAATCTGCAAGCTCCTTAAGGCCCGAAGAGCAGAAAAGAAAATTATAAGATTTTTCAAAAAGCTTGCTACTCTAGGGGTTTGTGCTGTTCCTCGGTAAAAGTGAGTGAGAAGGGTTCCGTCTCTCAGGCAGCTGCACCATCTGGTTGCAGCAGGCAGAGCTTGTGATGGCGCAGAACTCGATTCAGAACTCCTCCCTACTTACTTTTACCTCTCTTGTGATTTTTATGCAAATTTTCTTGCAACTTATTACTTAAAATATAATATCCATATGTTCCGTAACATATCTAACATACATAACATATGAATAATATAGATTCTACTGCTTTACAAAAACATTTTGGGCAATTTCTTCATGAGGCTTCGCAAGAAGATTTAATGATTACTAAATACAACAAAAACTTTGTTGCCATAATATCGGCTGAGCGCTACGCGGAATTGACAATGATGGAAGAGAAAATCTTGCTTGAAGCGACAAAAAAGGCTCATAAAAATGGCTATATTAGTGAACAAAAAAGCAAAAAATTACTGGCTTCGCTAATTAATTCTTAATGTTAAAAATACACCAATGTTAACAGTTAAACTTTCTAAATCTGTTGAGAAATTTTTAAAAAACCTGCAAAAAAAAGATTCTGCAATAGCAAAGCAAATTGCTTTAAAAATTACTGCACTTACTTTAAATCCTACTCCGCCAAGCTCTTTGGCCATTGTTGGCAATAGTGATTTTAGGCGCATTCGTGTTGGAAAATATCGGGTAATTTATTACTTTGATGAGAAGAATTTATTTGTTACTTTGGTTGATAAGCGTGATAAAGTTTACAAAATGCTGTCTTAATCTTTGACGATATCAATCACAAAATTACCCAAAAGACTACCGCCTTTGACCCTCGTCACTCTTAGCGCCTTCTATCTTAGCAGCCACTTCTGCAACATGACTATTTTTTGCAGGAAATTTATCCACCCATTTTCTTGGTGGGGGTTCGTCCTTTGCTGGCGCTAGTTTAGAGGCCAATCCTTCAAATTTTTCTGCAGCATTTTTAGCATGACCATCTTTACCGGCCTTAGACTCTACAGCCCCCGCAACACTATTCACCGCCGCTTGTTTTGCTTGCGTCGTAACATTTTCTTGCGCAATCATTGCAATTGCGGCTTCGCCAGTTTTTGGATTAAATTCTAGGTTGGAAATAAATCCGGGGGTGCCGCCACCCTTGCCGTAATTGATTGGAGTGCCATTTGCGTCAACATCGACAGTAAAGCCGGGGCCTTGAAAACGGCGGGCTGGCGGCTCTTCTCCACTGGCAATTGCCTCATTAATTGCCACCTGATTTGCCGGCGCGTGGCTTTGCCATTCTTGCTGCATTTTATCAATTGTCTCTTTGGTGAAGAATGGGTTGACAGCAGGTTCTTTACCAGGCTCTACGGGGCCCGGAAAACCTTTAAAAAATTCGGTAAAAAATTTAACTGAATCATTGGCGGAAGTAAAAATTCCTCCTGCGGCATTGGCGCTGCTGCAATTGTTAGTCGTTGTGACTGTAGGCTTGCCGTCTATATTTTCAACATAACGCGCCACAATTACATTATCTTCTGCGCTTAAATTTTCGGGAAATTTTGTGTCATCAAAACTTAAGCCACTGCTGGCGGCCCTACCCTTGCAAGGGTGCAGCATAAAATCTTCGGTCAATTGCTGGTAGGTTTTTTCTTCGCCTTTTGCAACAAAATAAGCGGCTTCCATCGCTACGGCCATAACTTGATAGCCCAAATTACTATATTCATGTTTGCCAAATTGCGCGATGGGAAGATTATCTGATGAAACATTGCCGCCAGCCTGTGCGCGTGGCTTGCCGCCATCTCTTGGCACAACTTTTATGGGGGCATCGATAATTTCTGCCAGCGTAAATTGGTGATTAATTCCAAAAGTTTCGATTGTTTTTAAGGCGTCGCGAGTAGTGTCGCCAACTCCTGCGTGATGGGTGAGAAGGTCTGTCAGAGTAGCCTTCTCGTTATCTTTAGAAAATAAATTTAAAATTTCTTTTTGCATACTGTCACCAGCGCTACGGCCAGCACGCTGCGCGAAATCTGGATATTTTTTATCGAGAAATTCTTTCACTCTTCCGTCAGAAAAAAATTCTTTGGCATTTTGTTTTAGGCCTTTTTCGCCAAATTCGTCAAAAACTCCTGCTTGTTCTAACATGTAAGCAAGGCCAGCGTAGCGCACTTTGCCAATGCTTCCTTCGGCGAATAAGGTGTTTTCATCGACGGTGTTATTGGGGAAATCTGCGGGTTTGGCGATATCTCTGCGACCCTTGGCGTGAAAGGCTCCACCTATTTTTCTTACTACGGCGGAATTGGTAAAATCACCGTTTATTTTTCCGATGGCTTCGTTAGTAAAGGCTTGTACTTTAGCTGCAGAAGATTGCGGTTCTAAGAAGGGAGTAGTCTTTGTCATATTGAAAATATTTGCTGGAGGAAAAATTTCTCTGCAATAATTTGTGAGAAAGTCAAATTAAAAAAACTTTCTTTACACTAGCTTGCGGGGAGGGTATTTGCAATGCAATTTGGCAAATTTCATCTTTGGTAAATTTTATTTGTGATGCACTTGGAAATCTTGTCCTCGGTAAAAGTAAGCGGGGAGTGGCTCTGCCCCTCAGACAGCTGCGCCATCTGGTTGCAGCCAAGCAGAGCTTGCGATGGCGCAGAACTCGGTTCAGAGCCCACTCCCCGCTTACTTTTACCTTTCTTGTAGATTTTTTGGAAAGATGGTTGGGAAAATGCAATCTATCAAAAAGCTTGCTACTCTAGGGTTTGTGCTGTATAGTATTTTCATCAAACACCCGAACGCAAACTAAAAATAAAATTTTAACAAATGTCTCTTCCAAAATTACACATTAAAAATCACCAAGAAATTCGCCTAGTCATGGGCCATCCGTGGATTTATTCTAACGAAATTGCTAACTTTGCAGAGTTGAAACCGCTTGAAAATGGCTCTCTGGTTGAAGTATTTGTGCCGAAGAATAAAGAGCCGTTTGCGCTGGCTTATTTCAACGCGCACCAACTAATTGCAGCGCGAATTTTATCTTATAATTCTGCCGAAAAAATTGATGAAGAATTTTTCATTCGCAAAATTATTGCAGCAAAAAATTTGCGCGAAAAGTTTTTCGACAAACCATTTTATCGCCTAATTCACTCAGAAGCTGATGGGCTTGCCGGCCTTGTCATTGACCGCTTTGGTGAAGTTTTCTCTTGCCAAATTTCAACTGCTGGAATGGAAAAATTACAAGAATTTTTAATTGCAGCGCTGAAAAAAGTTTTTGGAAATTGCACGATTATTTTTAGAAATGATGCGGAAAGTCGCAAATTTGAAAATCTATCAAGCGAGACGGTTGTAGTGTGTGGCGCGGTTGCTGATGAAATTATTATTGAGGAAAATAATTTGAAGTTTGGTGTTGATGTTAAAGAAGGACAGAAAACTGGCTGGTTTTATGACCAACGCGAAAATCGCAAATTTGTTGCA
>CANGNU010000102.1 GCA_947455365.1 Rickettsiales bacterium
GACTCTTACCCAAAACTTGCATTCTGGCTATTATTCTTTGGCCTTGTCAGCTCAGGATTACCGCTATCCGTTGGCTATATTGCCGAAGATTTAATTTTTGAAGGAAGTTTTGAAGCAGCTCCAATCGTAGATATAGCATGGCTTCTGGCAATTGCCATCAACACCATAATTGTTGTAAAAATATTTTTATTTTTGTGCCAAGGAGCATCTGCGAAAGAAAAAAATCTTGACCTGCGACGCCATGAAATTACAGCGCTAACCCTCATTGCCACAATAGTTTTTCTTGCAACAATTTACTGACTTAGCAAAAATTTATGAAAATCTATAATTTTTTCTGCGCTATAATTATTGCCTTGTCTTGCAGTCAAGCATCTTTAGCGGGAAATTTACAAACCATTAACTCTCTTGCCTTAACCGATGGCAATGCTTTTGGCAACCCAAATCAAAAAGAAGCTTTCAATAACTTTACTGAATATCCTTTATCAAAAAAAGCTTCGGTTGGCGGCACAATGCAACTTACACACATCAACTCTGATTACCATAACAACACACAAAGATACGCGCTAAATTCCACCGAAATTTTCCATCGCTATAAAATTCTCAGCTTTGATAAATTGGGCGTGACAATGCAAAATACTTATAAATTTAGCGGCGTTTTTAACGACAATAAAAACCTTGCTTTGCAGCCAGCGCAAGACGACTACGAACTGCGATTTCTCTTCGCCCACAACATGCCCGACCGTCTTGTAAATACCGTAGTTCATGGCGGCACGCCATATTTTGCTCGCGCAGAAATTGCTTATCGTCAACGCTTTAGCAATCCATTTAATGAAATTCGTTTTGCCTTTTGGGGTGGCGTTAATTTAAGCAGCAAATTTATGCTTTTGGCGCAAGATAACATTGCGTGGAATGTTCAATCAAAAGCTACCAGCGCCTCCACCAACAGCCCTTACACCAATATTCAGCCAAGCAAAAGCGCTAACAATATTGCAACTCTTTCATTAATTTATCGCTGCGATAAAGACATGGCAATTCAATTTGGCTACATTGATCGAATTGCAGGAAACGCACCATTCTATGATGGTCGCGGGGTAATTATTGGCTTGTGGAATAGTTTTTAGATTAAAAAGGCGGCCTAAACTTTGCCCTCCAAATATGCCAGCACTAACTCACGCTTAACTTTTTGTTCGCTTGAATTGATAAAATCCTTTACCGTAACTTCGCCATTTTTAATTTCATCTTCGCCTAAAATTAACACAAAACGCGAATTATTTTGATTGGCTTTTTTCATTTGTTTTTTGAAATTTCCATCAAAAACAAATTCGGCGGTGAAGCCTTGATTGCGTAGGCGTTGCACTAATTCAAATGCTGAAGATTTTTGTTCATCGGCAACATAAATTACTGTTGTTATAAGTGATTTTTTTGGCGCAATTTTTGCCAACAACATTAAACGCTCAACACCAGCAGCGAAGCCAATTGCAGGCACTTTTTTGCCACCCATTTTTTCAACTAATTCGTCATATCTACCACCTGCCAAAACCGTATTTTGCGCGCCATCAACTGGCATGATAAACTCAAAAACTGTCGAAGTGTAATAATCTAAACCGCGTACCAAGCGAGGATTTACCTTGGCTGACACACCAAATTTTTCTAGCGCTTCCAAAATTTTGGCAAAGCGATTTTTTGCTTCATCAGAAAAAAATTGCTGAATTAATGGCGCCTCTTCGCAAAGTTCAATATCTTGCGAGTCTTTAGAATCAAGAATGCGTAGCGGATTTTTTTCTAAACGAATTTTGCTATCTGCCGAAAGTTTTGCTGCATGTTTAGTAAAATATTCGGTCAAGGCAACTTCGTAGCGCGCTTTGGTTTCTAGGCAACCCAAGGAATTTATTTCGAGCGTGGTTTTTTCTAAAACGCCTAAATCTTTTAAAATAGAGGCAGCAAGCAGAATCATTTCAACATCGGCGTAAAAATTTTCTTCACCAAACATTTCAAAATTCACTTGGTGAAACTGGCGCTGGCGGCCTTTCTGCGGGCGGTCATAGCGAAAAATTGGCCCATAAGAAAAAAACTTTTGCGGCAAAATTTGTTGCAATTCGCCGTTGGATAAAAAAGCGCGAACCACACCAGCAGTGAATTCGGGGCGTAGAGTTAAAAAATTATCGCCGCGGTCAGGAAATTTATAAACTTCCTTAGAAACAATGTCGGAAGCCTCGCCCAGATTGCGTTCAAACACTTCACTAAATTCAAAAATTGGCGTTTGCAATTCGTTGAAACCGTAAGAATTGGCGCGGCGTGATGCCACTTCAACAATGGCGTTAAAAGCTTTTACATCATCGCCAAAAAGGTCTTTGGTGCCGCGCACTGGCTGTAGTTTGTGATTTGACATCTTGATTGTTTTCGATTAAATTTAGCCTCCAATTTGAAGGGGCGGCTATTTTAGCGGGCTAATTTAATTTGTCTATTTTTGACAAAATTGAAATTTTTAATAATCCAGAAATCCAAAAGTTCTTTAACAAAACTTTTTAAGAATATATTTACTAAATGTCCAATATCTCGCTAATTCGCAATTTTGCCATCATCGCCCACATTGACCACGGCAAATCAACTCTATCCGATCGCCTCATTCAAGACTGCGGCGGCCTAGAGCTGCGCGAAATGACCGCGCAAGTACTTGACTCAATGGACATTGAAAAAGAGCGCGGCATTACCATCAAAGCGCAAACCGTGCGACTAAACTACAAGGCTAATGACGGCCAAACCTACATTCTCAACCTTATCGACACTCCGGGCCATGTTGACTTTGCTTATGAAGTGTCGCGCAGCTTGGCGGCGTGCGAAGGCTCTATTTTGGTGGTTGACTCAACTCAAGGCGTTGAGGCGCAAACCCTTGCCAATGTTTATCAGGCCATTGAAAATAATCATGAAATTATTCCTGTTCTCAACAAAATAGATTTACCCGCATCTGACTGCGACGCAGTAAAGAAGCAGATTGAGGAGGTTATTGGCATTGACGCTTCTGAAGCAATTTTAGTTTCTGCAAAAACTGGCGTAGGAATTAAAGAGACGCTGGAAGCTGTGGTGACAAGGCTTCCCGCCCCTAAGGGAAACCCAACTGGTGAATTAAAAGCCTTGCTGGTTGATAGCTGGTATGATGCCTATCTAGGCGTCATCGTGCTTATTCGCGTAATTGACGGCGTAATCAAAAAAGGCCAGAAGATAAAAATGATGGCCGCTAATGCCTCGTACACCGTTGACTCTGTAGGCTTCTTCACACCCAAAAAAGTTTTTTGCGATCAATTAAATGCCGGCGAAGTAGGTTTTATCAACGGCCAAATTAAACAAGTTGCAGATTGCAAAGTGGGCGACACTATTGTTTTATCCACCAATGACAACGCCGTGGCGCTTACAGGCTTTAAGCAGAACAAGCCCGTAGTTTTTTGTGGAATTTATCCAATTGACGCCTCCGATTTTGAGAAATTTCGCGACGCTCTAGGCAAGCTGCACCTTAACGATGCCAGTTTTGAGTTTGAAGCCGAAACCTCTTCCGCCTTGGGGCACGGCTTCCGCTGCGGCTTCCTCGGCCTGCTCCACCTTGAAATTGCCATTGAAAGACTCGAGCGCGAATTTGACTTAGACCTTATCACCACTGCCCCGTCAGTGCTTTACAAAATTTACAGCATGCGCACTCGTGGCCTTAGTGAAGCCGAGCGCGAAGCAGATGTGCTCTACATTCACAGCCCCGCCGACATGCCCGACCCACAAAAAATTGACTGCATGGAAGAGCCGTGGATTAAGGCCACCATTATGACGCCCGATGAATATCTTGGCTCAATTTTAGAATTATGCACCCAAAAACGCGGCATTCAAAAAGAGCTTTCTTATGTTGGCGACCGCGCCATGGTGGTCTATCGCCTGCCTTTGAACGAAGTGGTTTATGACTTCTACGACCGCCTTAAATCATGCTCGCGCGGCTATGCCAGCTTTGACTGGAGCATGGACGGCTATGAAAAAAGTGACCTTGTGAAATTGTCAATTTTGGTGAATGCCGAACCTGTAGATGCGCTTTCTATCATCACCCACAAAACCCGCGCCGAAGGCCGTGGCCGTGCGCTTTGCAAGAAATTGAAAGAACTTATTCCGCAGCAAATGTTTAACATTGCCATTCAAGCGGCAATTGGTGGAAAAATTATTGCACGAGAAACGGTTTCTGCAATGCGTAAGGATGTTACA
>CANGNU010000103.1 GCA_947455365.1 Rickettsiales bacterium
GCAAAATTAGTTCCTTCGCCAACTCAATAAACTCGCTCACCGCCATAACTTTCTGTCCTTCCTCGCCAAATTTTCTTACCGCAACAGAATTGTCAGCAACCTCGTTTTTTCCTACAGCCAGAATGAACGGCACCTTACGCAGAGAATGTTCGCGAATTTTTGCATTGATTTTTTCGGCGGCTAAATCGGCTTCTACTCTGAATCCAAGGGCTTTTAGTTTCGCTACAACTTCTAGCGCGTAAGCATTTGAGTCATTAGTGATGGTCGCTACAACCATCTGCGTTGGAGCTAGCCACAAAGGAAATTTCCCTGCGTGGTTTTCGATAAGAATGCCGATGAATCTCTCTAAACTTCCCAAAATTGCGCGATGCAGCATAACAGGGCGGTGCCTAGAGCCATCTGCTGCAATGTAGTTTGCGTCAAGGCGTTCAGGCAAAATAAAATCCACTTGTAAAGTGCCACATTGCCATTCGCGGCCAATGGCGTCAACCAGCGTAAACTCTAGCTTGGGGCCATAAAATGCGCCTTCACCTTCGTTAATTTCGCAGTCCAGCCCAGCAACCTTTATGGCGGCGGCGAGGGCACCTTCAGCCTTGTCCCATGTTTCATCAGAGCCGGCGCGTTTTTCTGGGCGAGTGGAGAATTTTACTTTTACTTTGTCGAAGCCAAAATCGGTGTAAACCTCTTTCAGCAGGGCGCAGAAGGCTGCGGTTTCGCTGTTAATTTGACTTTCTTCGCAAAAAATATGTGCGTCATCTTGGGTAAAACTACGCACGCGCATAATGCCATGCAGCGAGCCAGATGGCTCATTGCGATGACAACAGCCAAATTCTGCCATGCGCAAAGGCAACTGCCTGTAAGACTTCAGCGATTGGTTAAAAATTTGTACATGGGCGGGGCAGTTCATTGGCTTGATTGCAAGCACTCTCTCGTCAGTTTCGCAAGTGAACATATTTTCGCGAAATTTTTCCCAATGGCCCGATTTTTCCCATAGCGTGCGGTCAATCATCTGTGGGGTTTTCACCTCAACATAGCCGTTATTTTCTAGCTTGCCGCGAATGTAATTTTCAATTTCGCGATAGATGGTATGGCCAGCAGGGTGCCAAAACACTGAGCCGGCAGCTTCTTCTTGAACATGAAATAAATGTAATTCACGGCCAAGTTTGCGATGGTCGCGTTTTGCCGCTTCTTCAAGCATGTGCAAATGTTGATCGAGCGCTTCCTTACTCTCCCAAGCGGTGCCGTAAATTCGTTGTAGCATTTCATTCTTAGAATCGCCGCGCCAGTAGGCTCCGGCAACTTTCATTAATTTGAAGTGTTTGATGTGACCAGTGCTGGGGGCATGCGGGCCGCGGCACAAATCAACGAACGCACCTTGGCGATAAAGTGTAATATTTTGTTCAGAAGGAATTGCGGCGATAATTTCGGCTTTGTATTTTTCGCCAATTTCGGCAAAATATTCGACAGCGTCAGCGCGGCTCCAAACCTCGCGTACCAAGGCTTCATCGCGCTTGACAATTTCGCGCATTTTATTTTCAATTTTTTCTAAATCGGTCAAATGAAAGGGCTCTTTGCGCGCAAAGTCGTAGTAGAAGCCATTTTCAATAGCGGGGCCAATGGTAACTTGTGTTTCGGGGAATAATTCTTTTACTGCTTCGGCCATAATATGCGCGGCGTCGTGGCGAATTATTTCGCGTGCATCAGCGCCCGATTTTGGCGTGATAATTTCGATGCGAGCGTCTTCTTCTAACGCGCGCGAAAGGTCACGCAACTCGCCATTCACCTTGATTGCCAGCGCAACTTTCGCCAAGCTAATTGAAATGCCAGCAGCAATTTCTGCGCCAGTAGTGCCGTGCGCAAAGCCTTTAATGGCGCCATCGGGGAAGGTAATTTTAATTTCTTGCGACATCTTTGTTTATTTTTATATTGAAAATTGGGCGCGCATCTTTAATCTGCGTTTGTCACTTCAAAGAATAATTCCTAATTCTTAAATCACAAATTAAAACTGGGGCTGTAGCGCAGTTGGTAGCGCGCTTGCATGGCATGCAAGAGGTCGGGGGTTCGACTCCCCCCAGCTCCACCAGCCTTCGCTCTTACGAGCTTCGGCTGGCAGGCCATGGTTTTTCTTACATCTTATTTCACCGCAACAAACTCACCACGACCTTGCAACGACAAAGCATCTTGCGTAGTGCTGTGAATAGATTTTCCGCTAGGAATAGCGCCATCTCTCACGCCTTCTTTACTCACCTTCTTCGCAACAAGCTCAACCTCCTCACAATACGCCTTAAGCTCTCGAATATTTACCCTGCTATTCTTTTGTATTTCACAAAACTCTTCTGCAACTTCCTCAATTTGAGCTGGCTCAATATCTTCTTCAATTCCATTAGATTCTGGATTGCGCCATGTTCTAATTATTTTTTTTATGTCGTTAATTTTATATTCTGTCGAATCACTTACGCGAGGAATATTCAAGCGATCTTCTGTTTTAAGTTTAATAATATCGCGACCTTCTTGAGCAATGCCGTTGGCAGTTAATAATGCAAGAAAGCCCTTTGTTTTTAACGGCTCGCCGCTTACAGGGTCAAGGCCGTCAAGCGCTCGATTTAAAGTTTTGGCAATGCCTTTATTAATGCAAGTGTCAATTTCGTCAATCCAAATTACTTTGCCCTCTCTTGCAGCTTCAGTGATTAGATTTTCTTGTATGGCAAGTGGCATGTTGCTCTCAATTTTAATGTAGTCAATATTTCTTGCTTCAAGATGAGCTTTGATCAACGAAGATTTTCCAAGGCCAGAAGCGCCGCGCAGTAAGAATCCATTTCTGCCGCCGCTGGGTAAAAATCCCTTCCGTTGCTTTTCTTTAATTGCCAGACAATGATTTAAAACATCTTCAATTGTTTTGGTGGCGCTAGTTGAAATAAAATATTCATCGGCAATGTCTTCTTTTACAGATGTTTTTGTAATTTTATCAATTTCATCGGAAAGGTAACGCAAAGCATCTTCTTGCACACCACGAATGCTGGCAAGGTTTGGATTGCAATCTTTGCTTTGTTGGTATTGTGCTAAAATTTCATCACATTTTTTATGAAAATTTTCTTCCGATAACTTAAAATTTGGATCAACTTTATCAAAAATTTCAGTTTTTAGTAAGTGGTAAATATAGCTTTGCGGCAGGTCTTGCAAGTTAAGTTGCGCAATTGCATTTTCAGAAAAAAGTTTTTGCTTATCAAGTTCTTTATCGTGCTCTTTGCTAAAGACAACTTTGTGATTTTTATCAAGCGTATAAAATTTTCCTTGGTAAAAAATTTTTCTTTTTTCGCCTTTCTGAAAAGGTTTTAATAGAGGATTAAAAGTTGTAAAATGGTGACCTGAAGCATCGTCGATGAAGAGAATTTTGGTTTTATTACTTTTGTCTTCGGCCCATGCGGTAAAAGAGTTGGGGTAATTAGAAATGGCAAAATTTTTCTCATCGCATTTATAACTTTGTAGCAATGATGTTTTGCCTGAACCGCTTCTTCCGCAAAGTGTAATAATTGAATTTTTTGACAATAATGTTTCAAATTTTTCCTTTCTTTGTTCAAGAAAATTAATGGCATTTTTTTCATCACCAAAGTTGTCAACAAAGTTTTCTGCAATAATTGCTGCTTCAGGTTTTTCTAATTTTGGCAAAATTATTTCTTTATAATTATCCTTTCCAAGCCATGCCAAATCTGGCTTATCCTCTTTATCAATAATTAGAGTAAGGTTTTCTGCAAAGTCTCTTTTAAGCAATGGTTGCAATATTTTTAAAAGGTCGTGATCAAATTTTCCTCTTAAAATAATTTTTTGACCAGATTTTAAATTTTTGATAAGGTCGCTGGTTTTTTTCTCAAATTCGGTGAATTGGTTATCTCTGGTTTTATATTTTATTTCTAGAACAAGGTCTTGATAATTATGGTCTTCAATATCGATAATTAGGGCATCAGCAAATGAAGCAGAGCAATCTTTAACATTATTAGTAACAATAATTTTGGCCTTAATATTATTAAATGAGGCAGCTTTTTCGGCGTCGCTTAATTCTTGAATTGCCACCGATTCTTTTACTAAGCGCGGTAAATTTACGGCTGGACTAAAATATAATTCAAGCTTAACGCCGTTAAGTTTTGCTTGGTTAAGCAATCAATAATATTTACTTTTGCTTATGTTTGAAGAAA
>CANGNU010000104.1 GCA_947455365.1 Rickettsiales bacterium
AAAGGCGAAGCCACCAAAACCTTGCCACGACTGTCTGAAACCAATAATTTATCACCAGCCAAAATTACGCCATTATAAATAACTTTTGTCTCAGGTTTTTTTTCTTTAGTAAAATTTGGCAATTGCGAAATCCATTTTACGCCACCACTTTTACGGCGCAAAGCAACTAATTTATCGTCATTATTTATGACATATAAAAACTCGCCAGCCAGCCAAAAATCAGCGATTCCAGCAATTTCTTTCTTCCATAAATAGCGACCATTTTTTGCATCAATTGCCATCATTAAACCGCCATTACCAATTGAGTAAACCGTGTCGTCTTTGACAATTGGTGTGGCGTCAATATCGTTTAAATAAAAGTCAGAATTGATGGCTTTATTAAGGTTGAGATCTTGCGACCACAAAGGCTCGCCGCTGTTTTTGTTAAGTGCATAAACTTCACCAGAAGAGTAGGCGACAATTAGCGAATTTTTGTAAATTACAGGAGATGCCGAACCAAAAATTGCCGTCGGTTTATTAATGCCAGCAGAAACCCATTCAAGCTTGCCATTGCTGGCGTCAAGCGCATAAGTTTTGTTGTCATTAGTTGTAAAATAAACTAATTTTCCATCAGAAATTGGCGTTGAAACTGGTAAAGATAAAATTGTTTTTGACCAAAGAATTTTTCCATCAACCTCGCTTGCAGCCACAATTTGATTACTTCCAGCAATGGCGAAAATTTTTCCATCAAAATATCCAAGGCGGGGATTTTGATAATTTTTCAAATAATGGCGCGGAAAAATTCGATTTTCCCAAAGCTTCTCTTTGCCTTCCAAGCAATAGCTGGCAAGAATTCCCGAGGCATCAAGCAGAAAAATTTTTTCGTCTTTAATGATTGGTGCAAAAACAAATCGATCAGAAAAACTAGGGCGATAACCCGACCAAATTTGCAAATTTTTATTCAAGAATTTCTTAGAGCCTGTAAGTGGTGCAAAGGCAAAGTTTTCAATTGACTGATTCAAAACATTAGCAGAAATTCCCCAATTTTTATTGGCAACTTGCGCAGGAATTTTTACCGCAATGGGCTCTAGCAAAGGGTCGACAACCAATTGCTCAGTTAGTGCAAAAGCCGAAACAGCTTTAGTTTTGTCGTAATCTTTTTCTTTGTCGCAAGCGCCTAAAGCCATGACGGCAAAGGCGGCAGCAACAATTGTAAAAAATGGTTTAAACATTATTTTGCATCAGAAATTTTAACCACATAACCTTTTGCCGATAAAAGTTTCATCATGTCATAAGCGCGCATCTTCAAGCCCTGTGGGGTTTCAGCAGCCTTCGCCAATTCATCAGAAATTTTATAAGATTGTTCAAGATCGCCAATTTTAAAAGCAAAAATTGCTTTTTGTTCAGCAAGATATGATTTTAAAATTTTGCTGCGAGAGATAAATTTATCAATCTGCTTCAAACCGTCGTCTTTGCTGAGTTTGTCGCCATTTTCATTAATGTTAATTACAAGAATTTTTGCTGCCAATAAGCCGGATAATTCACGCAAATAGCTGTCGTAACGGCTGCTATGAGCAATTTCTAAATAAATTTTTAGTGCCTCATCTTGCTTGTCGGCGCCAAGTAAAAAAGCGGCGTAACGCAATGATGCCAAGCCTTTAACGCCACTTGGTGCAAATTTTGCCTGATAAATTTTTTGTAAATTTTCTTGCGCTTTAATTAAGTCGCCACGCTCTTCATCAACTAATGATTGATGAAAAATTTCGGAATATTTTTCTTGTGCCGATTTGCAATAAATATCAAATATGAAAAGCAAAATTAAAAATGCTACTAGGCTTGTCAAGGCAATAAGCACAAGCTTTTTGCGCTTAATAAAAAAATCGGCAATAACATCTTTGTGAGTGGCCGATTTAACCTTGTGAAATAATTTTGAGATATGTTTTTTCATTTTAAAAAGTCGTTTATTTAATAAGTCGCAAACAGCAATCTAGAGTATTTTTTAATAAATAAGCAATGGTCATTGGACCAACTCCCCCAGGCACTGGCGTAATTGCGCTGGCAATTTCTTTAACATTTTCAAAATCAACATCGCCAACCAATTTTGTTTTGCCATCGGCAAGAGTAGTGCGATTAATTCCAACATCAATTACAATTGCATCTTTTTTTACCATATCGGCGCGAACCAAGTTGGGCAAGCCTGCAGCCGATATAATAACATCAGCTTGCAAACATTCGGCACGCAAATCTTTGGTGGAACGATTGGCGGCGGTAACGGTGCAATTTTCAAGCATAAGCAGGCGTATCAAGGGCCGGCCAACAATATTTGAAGTGCCAATTACTAAAGTTTTGAGCCCTGCCAAATTTTCTCCCGCAACCGATTTTAATAAATGTACGCAGCCCAAAGGAGTGCAAGGAACAATGGCGCGATCATGCCCCGCAACATCTCCCACCGCAAGCTTGCCAACATTAATTACATTGAAACCATCAACATCTTTACGATAATCAATTGCGCGAATAATTTTTTGTGTATCAATATGTTTTGGCAAAGGCAGCTGTACCAAGATTCCGTGAATGTTTTTATCTTCGTTCAATTCTTCAATTTTTGCCAATAATTCTGCTTCAGAAGTGTCGGCCGCAAGCTTGTATTGCAGTGAATTCATGCCAACAGAATGAGCCGCCCTTTCTTTGTTGCTAACATAAACTTCGCTAGCAGGATCGCTTCCAACCAATAAAACCGCCAGTCCGGGCGTTACATTAAATTTCTTTTTAATCTCGCTAATTTGCGCAGCAATTTCTTGTCGCAAAGCAAAAGCAATTTCTTTTCCGTTGATAATTTTTGTCATTATTTTTTAATTATATTGTGCCAATCCGCTATTGAAGCGGCTCTAGCGTACATTAACTTTATACCATTCATAAACTTTTACAATGCCATCTTCAAGAGAAGTTTTTGCCCTCCAGCCTAAAGCGTTAATTTTAGAGACATCTAAAACCTTGCGTGGAGGACCATCTGGTCTGCTTGTATCAAACTTAATTTCTCCTTGAAATCCAACAATTTTCTTCACTAATTCAGCCAATTCTTTAATGGTCACATCTTCGCCCGAACCAATATTGGTAAGCTCTTTCACCTCTTTGTTATTCATTGCAAAAACGCAAGCTTCGGCCAAGTCATCAACAAAAAGCAGTTCGCGCTTAGGCGTGCCGCTGCCCCAAACCTCAACCGATTCATCACCACGAATTTTCGCCTCATGAAATTTTCGCATTAAAGCGGGCAAAACATGTGAGGTTGTAAGGTTAAAATTGTCGTTAATGCCAAAAAGATTGGTTGGCATTAAGGCCACAAAGTCGCAGCCATATTGGGCGCGATAGGCCTCGCACATTTTCAACCCAGCAATTTTTGCGACGGCATAACCGTAGTTTGTAGGCTCTAAAGCGCCCGTCAGCAAATATTCCTCCTTAATTGGCTGCGGTGCAAATTTTGGATAAATGCATGACGAGCCCAGAAAAATCAAGCGTTCAGCCTTGTTTAAATAAGCATTGTGAATTATATTATTTTGAATTTGCAAATTCTCGTAAGTAAAAGCCCCAAGCTGTGAACGATTGGCTTCAATGCCACCAACTTTGGCTGCAGCAAGAAAAATAAATTGCGGTTTTTCTTGAGCGAAAAAATTGGCAACAGCCTTTTGGTCAAGCAAATCAAGCTCTGCGCGCGATTTTGTAATAATGTTATTGTAGCCTTCTTTTTGCAATTGTCGCACAATGGCAGAGCCCACCATTCCTTTGTGTCCAGCGACAAAAATTTTTGCAGATTTTTCCATTTGTTTAATGTTGGAATTATGAATTTTTTACAAAGTAGTCAATGCCGCCAAAGCCAGCAAATCCAAGCTCTTGCACTGTGGAAATATTTTCTTCATTAATTCCCCCAAGTGCGTAAATTGGCTTGCGAGAAATTCTAGCAATTTCTTTTAAATTTCGCAAGCCCAATGGTTTTGTGTCTTCGTGGCTTTTAGTTTTAAATGCTGGCGAGATAAAAATGAAATCTGCCGTACCTTTTTGTGCTTTTAAAACTGCTGCTAAACTATGGCAAGCAAAACTAAAAAGAAATTTTTTGCGATGATTTTTTTTGTACATTTTTTTGTACAGAAATTTTGTCAAAAAGAAATTGTCAAAAAGAAAGAAGG
>CANGNU010000105.1 GCA_947455365.1 Rickettsiales bacterium
AGATTCTAGCACTTCGTTTTGGTAGGGAAACATTGGTAATGTGTACGACGATAGTCGCATTACTATTACCGTCGCCAATCCAAGCAGTGACGGCTTTGATGACATTATTTTATTCAAAACAAAAAATGAAATTATCACAGATTTTAACGCAATGTTTTTAGTTCCTTGCGATGCAGTTTCTAATGATGGCCATGTCTACCCAACCGCATATTATGGCAGCTTAAGCTATTCAAATACTGCTTGCAATACGCCAAACACCACAATACCTAGTCAAAGATGTGGGCCTTTTGGTGCGTGGTCGCGGGTGGATGGTTGTTCGGTGTGGTAATCAAATGCTGCTTTAAGTAAGAAGATGGAGTTTGTTTATTGTTGAATTAACCCATCAATTGCCAACAGCGCAATGGTATAGCCGCTAACGCCAAGCCCAGAAATTACTGCATTGACAACGCCAGATAAAAACGAATGTTGACGAAATTCTTCGCGCTTAAAAATGTTGGAAATATGTAACTCAATTTTTGGTTTGTCAAAAATTTCTAGTGCATCACGAATGGCTACCGAAGTATGTGTATAGCCAGCTGCGTTAATAATAATGCCGTCAAATTTTTCAATAGCTTCTTGAATTTCTTCTACCATTCCACCTTCGCTGTTGCTTTGGCGAAACTCAACCGATACATCAATATCTTTGGCCAAAGCAAGGCAATCTTTTTCAATTTTTTCTAAGCTGCAATCGCCGTAGACGCTTTTATCGCGCAGGTGTAGCAGGTTTAAATTTGGCCCGTTGAGAATAAGAATTTTTTTCTTGGTCATAAAATTTATTGTTTAGATTCCCGCGCAAGCGGGAATCTTAGTTAATATTGGCGCTGATTATTTCTCTCATCACTTTTCAATTTCAAAAAGTAAAAAATAGTCACTGGAATTGACAAGGCGTAGGCGCTTCCAACCACTGCTAGCGTGAACCAAGGCTCTACTAACAACCCAATTACAATTATTCCTAAAACTAATAAAGTGAAATAAACATATTCATTGCGCACTGGAATTTTTTTAATAGAAATTGTCGGCATGCGGCTAGCCATAAGCAACGCAACGGTCATTACATAAATAATTACCACTAGCGGATTAGTGTAAAACCCCTCGCCAAATTGATAAGTTAGAACCATTGGCAACATGGCCATTGAAGCGCCACAAGGGGCGGGAATGCCTTTGAAGAAATATTTTTCTAAGATTGGATTAACTGGTTGGCGGCCAGAATCAACATTGAAGCGCGCTAAGCGAATGGCGTCACACATTGCAAATAGTAGCACCATGGCCCAGTCAAGGCCACGAACATCGGCGAAGGAATTTACCCAAAAATAAACTACAAATCCGGGAACAACGCCAAAGTTGGAGAAATCGGCCAGTGAATCAAGTTGGGCACCAAAGTCACTGGTAGAGTTGAGAAAGCGCGCCAGTCGGCCATCGACAGCGTCCATAAAAGCGGCGATAATGACGAAAGCGGTTGCTTTAATAAAATCACCCTCCATTGCATGGCGAATTGCTGAAAGCCCAATGCAGATGGCTATTAGCGTCACGACATTTGGCAAGAGGCGAAAAAGTGGAAAAGAGCCGTCATCTCTTTTGCGGAAGCGAGATTTTATCATGTTAATTTTTTTGCTTTATTAAAAAATAAATTTACAATGCGCCCGCAAGTTTAGTCGTTAAAACTTAACAATCAAATTTAGTTTGATGAGAGAAAATCTATTTTTATTACTTGCTATTAAGCTAGTGTTGGCGCAGTTGTGCCAGCTTTAATTTTGTAAAAATTCACAAGGTAAAACATGAAAGAAGCCAATAATAATCTGGTTCGCCAAATGGCTAACTGCGTTCGTTTTTTGTCAATAGATGCCGTTGATCGCGCTAATTCAGGCCATCCGGGAATGCCAATGGGCATGGCTGATGTTGCCACCGTGTTATTTTCTGAGTTTCTAAAATTTGACGCCGCGCAACCAAAATGGCTTGACCGCGACCGCTTTGTGTTATCGGCGGGGCATGGTTCAATGCTACTTTACTCGCTATTTTATTTAGTTGGTTATCAAGATATTTCTTTGAATGATTTAAAAAATTTCCGCCAACTTCATTCTAAAACTGCGGGCCACCCCGAATTTGGTGAATTTGTCGCAACCGAAACCACCACGGGGCCTTTAGGGCAGGGCCTTGCCAATGCAGTAGGAATGGCGCTTGCAGAAAAAATGTTAGCGGCAAGACTTGGTGAAAATGTAATAAATCACAAAACTTATTGCATTGCTGGCGACGGTTGTTTGATGGAAGGAATTAGCCAAGAAGCCATATCAATTGCGGGCCATTTGGGTTTGAATAAATTAATTTTATTGTGGGACGATAATTCAATTTCAATTGATGGTAATGTTTCGCTAACCACTTCTGAGAACATGAAAATGCGCTTTGAAGCCTGTGGTTGGAAGGTTCTGCAAGTTGACGGTCATAATGTTGATGAAATTCGCAATGCCCTGCAAGCCGCGCAAATGGCCGATAAACCCGTCATGATTGCTTGTAAAACTACCATTGGTTTTGGCTCTCCTAACAAAGCTGGTTCTGAAAAATGTCATGGCTCGCCCCTTGGCGCTGAAGAGACCAAGAAGGTTCGCGAAAAATTAAATTGGCCGCATGAAGCATTTTTTATTCCTGAAGAATTGTTAACAAAATGGCGCGAAGTTGGTAAAAAATCTGCGCAAAATTTTGCCAAATGGCAAGGTGATTTTGCAAAATTAGATGAAGCCAAGAAAGCAGATTTGGCGCGGGTTTTGAAAGGTGAATTGCCACAAGATTTTGCCCAAAAATTAGAAGAATTTAAGCAGAAAATTTTTGCAGAAAAACCAAAGCAAGCTACAAGAAAATCTTCGCAAATTTCGCTAGAATTTTTAAACGCGCAATTGCTTGAGCTTATTGGTGGCTCTGCCGATTTAACCGAATCAGTTTTAACTAAAACTTCACAGTTAAAACCAATTAATAAACAAGATTTTTCTGGTCGCTACATTCATTACGGAATTCGTGAGCACGCAATGGGCGCGCTGATGAACGGCATTTCGCTACATGGTGGTTTCATTCCTTACGGTGGAACTTTTTTGGTGTTTTCTGACTACATGAAGCCCGCAATCCGCTTGGCGGCGCTAATGAAGCAGCATTTAATTTATATTTTTACTCACGATTCAATTGGTTTAGGTGAAGATGGCCCTACACACCAGCCAATTGAGCACCTTGCTATGCTGCGCGCTATTCCCAACCTAAATGTTTTCCGCCCTTCAAGTGCCCTAGAAACCATTGCTTGCTTTGAGCAAGCGCTTAAGCATAAATCATCGCCATCAGCCATGGTTTTAACAAGGCAAAATGTAGAATTTTTGCATGAGCAATATGCTGCCAACGCAGATTTCTGTAATCGCGGCGGCTATATAATTTCTGCAGAATCTGATGGAAAATTAGACGCGGTAATTCTTGCAACTGGTTCAGAAGTTATGATTGCAAAAGCAACTCAAGAAAAATTGCAGGCGCATAAAATCAACGCCCGCGTGGTTTCAATGCCTTGCTTTGAATTATTCGAACAGCAAAGCACAGAATATAAAACTAAAATTCTTGGTGAAAAATCTGTTTTAAAAATTGCCATTGAAGCCGCGCTAGAGCAGGGTTGGCGCCGTTACATTGGCAGCGATGGAATTTTCATCGGCATGAATTCTTTTGGTGCTTCTGCCAAAGCAGAAGATTTATACAAACATTTTGGCATCACTGCTGACGCGGCTGTAGAGCAAATATTAGAAAATTTAGCAAATAAATAAACCATGATTAATCTATCGCAAAAAACCATTACCAGTGCGGCTTCTTGCACAGGAATTGGCATTCATTCTGGCGCTAAAGTTACCATCACCCTTACTCCTGCGCCAATTAACACTGGCATTGTCTTTCGTCGAATTGACCTAGAGCCAGCAAAATCAATAGTGCAAGCCAATTACAAAAATGTTGTTGAAACTAATTTAGGCACGGTTATTGCTAATGAATTTGGCACAAAAATTTCTACAATTGAGCATCTAATGGCCGCTATTTGGGGTTCAGGAATTGATAATTTATTTATCGAAATTGACAACCAAGAAGTGCC
>CANGNU010000106.1 GCA_947455365.1 Rickettsiales bacterium
AACTCGCACCCCAAGCACCACAAGCGCCCCAAAAGAATCTAAAGCTCAGGAAAATCCCAATCCAGAAACAGCCGATCAAACTCTTACTCGACTAAAATCAATGTTTGCAGATTTTGAAAAACCTAACTTGGGCGGAGCTAGTTTGCAGAAAGCAAATTCAACAAAAACTACAGGAAATTCTTTAGAACAAAAAGCCCTCTCTAAACCAACCAAAATTACAGAAGAATCAATTCTTGCAAGCCTCTCTCCATCTAAAAGAGCAAAGCCTTTAGATGCTCGTCGCTTTTCAAGGCACTTGAATACAGAAGCTGGTAAAGCGGCTCAATAATAAACCCGCGTCACTCGCGCCGAGATGCTAGTTGCAACTTCATAAGCACTGGTTTCGGCACGCTTCGCAACATTCCAAATATTAATTTCCTCATCGCCTTGCTGGCCAATTAAAACAACTTCATCGCCAACATTTACATTTTCAACTTTACTAACATCAATCATCATTTGATCCATACAAACTTGCCCCACAATTGGTGCGCGCTTGCCACTACATAAAACTTCACCCCAATTTTGCGGAGTGCGCCGCAGACCATCACCGTAGCCCGTGGCAAGTGTGGCAATCTTTGATTCGTGCAAAGTATGAAATTTATGACCATAAGAAATTCCTGTATTTGCCGCTACAATTTTAACATGAGAAACTCGCGCGGTCAGCGTCATTATTGGCTTCAGCTCAATTGGCAATTGCAAATCACAATCTGGTGCATAGCCATAAAGCGACATTCCAACACGCACCATATCAAAATGTGATTGCGGCCAAAGCATTGCCCCTGCTGAGTTAGAGGCATGTATCAATGGAATTTTTACTTGCGCTTTCGCTAAATCATTCAGTACTTTATTGAATATTTTTAGTTGCAGCAAAGTGGCATCAGAGCTTAGCACATCTGCATTGGCAAAGTGCGTAAACAATCCTTCAACAACAATATTTGGCAATTTTTTTATTTCTTGTACTAGCTTTACAACATCCTCTGGAGCCATGCCAACTCTGCCCATTCCCGTTTCCACCTTAATGTGAATTTTAGCATTTTTGCCAAATGCCACCGCCGCATCGGAAATTTTTTTAGCAATATCGAAGGAAAAAACCGTTGCTTCATAATCATATTCAAGCACCGCCGAAGCCTCATCAGCAAAGGTGGGAGCCATATTCAAAATTGGCAATTTTATTCCCGCTTTACGCAATTCAATAACTTCATACAAACATGCAACGCCAAACATGTCAGCACCAAGATGCTCAAGCTCTTGTGCCAAGCGCACCGCACCATGACCATAAGCATTAGCTTTGATTGAGGCTAAAAATTTTGTTTGCGGCGCAAGCAGTGATTTTATTGCGCGGAAGTTGTGCGCTAGAGCCTGCAAGTTAATTTTAGCAACGGTTTTTCTTGGGTAGTGCATTTTTTTAAAATAAAATTCCTAAATTAATACTACTGAATTCCGTAACATTAAATTTTAAACCCCTCGAAATCGATGGGTTTAAAATTATTTCCCCACCATATCTTTCGCCACCACCCACTTATCAAAATCTTCCGCACTAACCAACCCCGAAGCAACAGCCGCTTGCTTTAGCGTCGAACCTTCCTTATGCGCTTTCTTGGCAATTTTTGCCGCATTATCATAGCCAATATAAGGATTCAACGCCGTCACCAACATTAAAGATTGTTCAAGCAACTGCGTAATGCGCTCTTGATTAGCAACAATCCCCACCAAACATTGATCAACAAAACTGTTAATTCCATCGCTCAATAAATTAATCGATTCAATAACATTGCGAATAATCATTGGGCGAAAAACATTCAGTTCAAAATGCCCGTTAGAGCCACCCACCGTTACAGCCACATGGTTTCCCATAATTTGCGCCGCAATCATTGTTAATGCTTCGCATTGCGTTGGATTAACTTTTCCTGGCATGATTGAAGAGCCGGGTTCATTTTCAGGAAGCGAGATTTCACCAAGCCCAGAGCGCGGCCCCGACGCCAAAAAGCGAATATCATTAGCAATTTTCATAATCGAAACTGCAATTGTATTAGTGGTTCCAGATAAATCTACCAAGGCGTCGCAAGTTGCTAAAGATTCAAATTTATTATAATTTGAAACAAAATTTGTCATGCGATTTGCAAATTGATTAGGAATTGGACCCCAGTCTTTGTAGAGCGCAGACTTGTCAGCAATGCCAGAAACCAAATCTTTTACTTTGCATAATTGCGAAATTTCTTTAGCAAAAGCTTCTGCAAATTTAGGATGACAATTTAGCCCCGTTCCTACAGCTGTACCGCCTTGAGCCAAGAAGAAAACTCCATCAACCGCATCATTTAAGCGGATAATATTATTAAAAATTTGATATTTATAAGCAGAAAATTCTTGCCCCAAAGTCACTGGAGTAGCGTCCTGCGTGTGTGTGCGGCCAATTTTAACAATATCATCAAACTCTGTTTCTTTCGCTTTTAACGCATCGTAAAACTTGAATAAAGTTGGAAATAATTTTTTATAAACAGTCAACACCGTCGCAACATGCATGGCTGTAGGGAAAGTGTCATTAGAGCTTTGCCCCAAATTCACATGATCATTAGGATGCACCGGCGACTTACCACCCTTCACGCCAGTCACCTTCTCGTTCGCCACACCGGCAATCACTTCATTTACATTCATATTCGTTTGCGTGCCCGAGCCAGTTTGCCAAACCACCAACGGAAAATGATGTTCATAAAACCACTCAAACCGCGCCAATATTGTATCGACAGCATCAACAATTTTATCAGCCAATTCTGGCGAAAACTTTTTGAACTCATCAGATTTAGGGTCAGCCGCCATCAGCTCTTTATTGGTAAGGGCCGCCGCCTTCTTGATTAACAACATTGCATAAACAACTTCCTTCGGCATTTTATGCCCCGCATTGTCAGTACAAATAGGAAAATTCTGCACGCTGCGCTGTGTTTGTGCAGCGTAGTAGGCCTCTGCCGGCACTTGAATTTCATCAAAAGAATCTGTTTCTGTACGAAAATTTTTTGTCATAAATAAATTGCGAAATGAAAATTGAGTAAAACTTTTTGCTGAAGAAGGAATTTTTATCTAGCAAAAAGTTTTACAAATATATAATAAAAAATTTAAAAATTCTCTTAAATTTTTTCTCCCCTGAAAGCACCACCCAATACCGTTCTGCCAATCATCAAAACCATCTCAGCATTACGCCAAACAGATTTTTACAAACCCATCAGCATCAAGCGAAGCCTTGCCCACCAACAGCCCATCAACATTTTCAATCGCCAAAATTTCCTGCGCATTTTCTGCATTCACCGATCCACCATATAAAACAAAAACTTCATCTGCCAAATCTTTCATCTTCTCCGTCGCAATTTTTCTAATCAATTTTGCCATTTCTCTAATTTGCTCAGTCGTTGGCACAACCCCCGTCCCTATTGACCAAATTGGCTCATAAGCAATAATTAATCGTGAAAATTTTACCTCTTTTGGCAAAGATAAAAGCAATTGCTTATAAACAAATTCAAGATGTCGTTGCGAATCGCGCGACTCTTTATTTTCACCAACGCAAATAATTGGCGTAAGGTTCTGCGTCATTGCCGCCGTAGCCTTGCGAGCAACCACATCGTCTGTTTCAAAATGATTTTCTCTACGCTCGCTATGCCCCAAAATTACATAATCTGCACCGGTTTTTTTCAACATTTCCGCACTAATATCGCCAGTAAAAGAGCCAGAATTTTCATAATGACAATCTTGTGCACCCAATAAAAACGGGCGCTCAGCCGATACAACATCCATCAACTCTTCTTCCGAAAAATCATCAATTTTTTTATTTTGCTCCTGCATAATTTTTTCCAATCCTGCAAAAGAATTATCCAGCAATTGACTATCAATATAATCAATTAGAAAAACTGGCGGACAGACTACAGCCTCAACATTTGCAAGTGCCATTTTATTTTCAGAAAATTTTTTCAAAAAATTTTCTAGCCAAATATCCGCCTCATCAAAAGCGTTATTCATTTTCCAATTTGCGACAATAATTTTCTTTTTCATAATTTATTTATAATATGCCTTATGGCTTACAAGCTGTAGGCTT
>CANGNU010000107.1 GCA_947455365.1 Rickettsiales bacterium
GTTGGAAGGTGGGTAATGCGCACCGCAGAATCGGTTTTATTAACATGCTGCCCGCCTGCACCACTAGCGCGGTAAGTGTCGACGCGCAAATCTTTGTCGAGAATTTCAATTGCCACATCATCTTCAACTTGCGGATAAACCCACGCCGACGCAAAGCTGGTCTGCCTTTTGTCATTCGCATTGAATGGCGAAATTCGCACTAAACGATGCACGCCGGTTTCTGTGCGCAACCAACCAAAAGCGTACAAACCCGCTATTTTCAAGGTTGCAGAGCGAATGCCCGCCTCTTCACCATCAAGCATTGAAGCAATCTCAACCTTGAATCCGTGCCGCGTCGCAAAGCGTTCATACATTCGCAAAAGCATTAGCGCAAAATCACAAGAGTCAGTTCCACCCGCGCCAGCATTGATGTCAACAAAGCAGTCATTGGCATCATTTTCACCAGAAAACATGCATTCAATTTCAAATTGGTCAGAGGTTTTTTTCAGCGCGAGAAGGTTTTTTTCAATATCAAGCAAAAGCTGCGAATCGGCTTCAGTCTTGGCTAAATCGTGATATTCTGCGTTATCTTTCCAAGCATTTTCAATAGAAAAAAACTTCTCTAATTTTCCTTCCAACAAAGATTTTTCCTTCAAAATTTTTTGCGCCTCGGCACGATTTTCCCATAATAATGGGTCTTCGGCCTTCATCACCAGCACTTCTAGCTGTTTTTGCAATTTCTCCGGCTCAAAGACACCTCTTAATCAAATCAAGCGAACCCTTAATTTGATTGAGTAAAGCATCAATTTCAATATTCATAAGAAACATTTTGAATTAAAAAAACAATTGCTCTATACTACAACCATAAGAATATTTTTTCAATTGCTAACCACAAAAAAACTTCTCAAATATGCTAGATATAGGCCTAAAAACATTAGTTATAACTTTTATCCTTTTGCCAGGAATTACTTGGTCTCTAATATGGATGAAATACTCTAAAACAAAACCTCAAACCGATAAATTTTATTTTTTAATCTATTCTCTTATATCTTCAGTTTTTTGTTATTTTTTAATTTATGAATTATCACTATGTTGCCCATTTTTTAATTTTGATCAAAATGATCTACTAACAATTTTTAATGAAGATTCAACATTTCTACTTAGCACCACAAAATTAAAAATTATTTTTTATGCAACCATAATTTCAATTGGCCTTGGAGCCATGTCGATACTTACTTCCCATAAGAACTTTACTGAATCTATTTTTCGAGTTTTGAAGATAAATTATAAATATGGCGATGAAAATTTATGGGAAAAAAGTTTACACACCTACATGCTTGAAAAACCTCGTAACGCTTTTATCAAAGTTTACGATTATAAAAGAGATTTTATTTATGATGGGCATTTACGACATATGTCAGACAATAAAAATAATAAGGAGATTTTTTTAGAAAATGTGATAATATACAGCAATTCCACTGGACAGACAATTAACAAAATGGATAAAATTTATATAATTTTTGATCATCAAGATTTTTTTATACAATTTTTTAAATAAAATACATTTATGAAAGCACTAGTAAATTCTGAAAATATTAAGTTCAATGGCTACTCAAATCCCTATAGCGCTGACATTAGCTTGCGCCCCAAAGACCCCATAGTTCCTATGAATCCAAACCTCTACAAACCAGTTCCTGCACAAGATAACAAACCATTGCCAAATCAGACTCAATCCAGCCAAAATCAACCCACAAAAAATTCTTAGGTTTTATTAAAGAAATAATTAACTATATGACTACTACTTCCGCAAAAAAATTTGATCTATGCGTTATTGGCGCTGGCCCCGGAGGCTATGTGGCCGCTATTCGTGCTGCGCAACTTGGTTTAAAAGTTGGCATTGTTGAGGCAAATCACCTTGGTGGAATTTGCTTAAATTGGGGCTGCATTCCTACAAAGGCACTGCTCAAAAGCTCTGAGGTAAATCATTTATTGCAGCATAAATTGGGCGAATTTGGCTTCTCGGCGCAAAAAGTTGAGTTTGATTTTGCCAAAATTATTGAGCGCTCTCGTGGCGTATCAAAGCGCCTCAGCACTGGCATTGCAGGCTTGATGAAAAAAAATAAAATTGAAGTAATTGACGGTTTTGCAAAATTTATCAGTAATAAAAAGGTTTCGGTAAGCCACGCGGGGCAAGAGGTTGCGCAAATTGAAGCGACAAATTTTATCATTGCAACAGGGGCTCGCGCCCGCCAAATTGCTGGCATGGAAGCTGATGGTGAACAAATTTGGACCTATCGTGAAGCCATGACTCCCAAGGCTTTACCAAAATCTTTACTGGTTGTTGGCAGCGGCGCCATTGGCGTTGAATTTGCCTCCTTCTACAAAAATATGGGCGCCGAGGTTACCATTATTGAAATGGCTGAAAATATTTTACCAGTTGAAGATGAAGAAATTTCAAAACTTGCGCGCAAATCTTTTGAGAAGCAAGGCATTAAAATCATAACTGGCGCGGGTTTGAAGGCTTTGAAAAAATCTGTTAGTGGCGTTACTGCAACGGTTGAAATTGCTGGCAAGGCAGAAGAAATAAGCGCTGAGAAGGTTATTATGGCAGTGGGAATTGTTGCCAATGTTGAAAATCTTGGCTTAGAAAAAACCAAAATTAAGCTAGAAAAAGGTCGTATTTTAACCAATAATTACCTCGAAACCGATGAGGCTGGAATCTACGCCATTGGTGATGTAGCGGGCGCACCTTGGCTTGCTCACAAAGCCTCACATGAAGGAATTATTGCTGCCGAAAAAATTGCCAGCAAAGTTGGTAAATATGACGCCAAAAAAGTTCACCCACTTAAAAAAGACAACATTCCCGGCTGCACTTATGCCATGCCGCAGATTGCGTCCGTAGGCCTGACCGAAAAGCGCGCTAAAGAACTTGGCCTGCAAATTAAGGTTGGTCGCTTCCCTTACGCAGCCAATGGTAAAGCCATTGCATCGTCAGAAACTGAAGGTTTAATTAAGGTAATTTTTGCCGAAAAAACAGGAGAGCTACTAGGCGCGCACCTAATAGGCGCCGAGGTTACCGAGATGATTCAAGGTTTTGTAATTGCCAAACAAGCTGAACTTACTGAAGAAGATTTAATGCATACAATTTTTCCACACCCTACAATGTCAGAGATGATGCATGAGGCGGTTCTAGACGCTTACGGCAAGGTTGTGCATATGTAATAATTGGTAACAAAAAAATATTAAAATAATTGCTTTACAAATAAAAACTTTTCCATATTTTCGCCATACCATTTTTGATTAGAGATCTTTTTTTCAATTTCTTTAATCAGAATCAGGGACCTTGCTAGTAATAGCTTGGTACATTAATTAAAATATATTTTAACTAGTTAACTATGAAAAAATTATCTCTTGCTATCGCAGCAATCGCTATGTTTGCTGTTTCTGCTAACGCTGAAGTTGCTAAACCAGCTGCTAAAATGGAAGCTAAACCAGCTGCTGCAGTTGTTGCTGCTCCTGCTGCTATGGAAGCTAAAGCTCCTGCTGCTATGGAAGCTAAAGCTCCTAAAAAAGCTATGAAAAAAATGGACGCTAAAATGGAAGCTAAACCAGCTGCCGCTATGGAAGCTCCTAAAGCTATGGAAAAAAAAGCTAACTAATCTTTCGCAAGATTATTTACTTAGAAGCCAAGCTAGCAAAAGTTAGCTTGGCTTTTTTATTTTTTAAAAATTTTAGTTGATTTTTTTTCACAAGTCAGAATAATCACCTCTCCTTTCTTTAAACAATTTCACTTCGTGAAAAGTTTAACATAAGCCGAATTAGCTCAGTGGTAGAGCAACTGTCTTGTAAACAGTAGGTCGTCAGTTCAAATCCGACATTCGGCACCATTTTCTCTCTAAGGTTCACAGCAAAATAGACAATTCGCAATTCTTTAAATGGGACACTGGTGGGACAATTGTAAAAATCCCGCTCTAAAAAACTTGTCAAAACAATTTCTCTGCCGCAACCTTTGGCAAAAAGCTATCGATTAAAGAATTATCTTGAGTTATAAGTTGTTAAAATTAACATGTCGATTAAAGTCATTATTTTCGACATATAAATAAAACACACTTATTGCATAA
>CANGNU010000108.1 GCA_947455365.1 Rickettsiales bacterium
GCAACAAAAACTTAACACCGATGTCACAAAATATTTAATCGCCGAAATTTTTATTCCCAGCGACAAAGACTCTAAAGCCTTGTCAACCAAGTTGGCTTTTGAGCTCAAGCGTGGCGCTAATTTTCAAAATATCGTCCGTCAATTTTCGCGCAGCCCTACGGCAGAAAATAACGGAGAGCTTGGTTGGGTTTCAAAAAGTGATGTTGATTCTAAAATTTATGACGCAATTTCTGCGTTAGAAAAAAACAGTTATTCTGAGCCAGTTTTTTTATCGGACGGCAACTACATCTTCAAGCTTCTTGATAAAAAATTGGTGGTTGAAATTAAAGATTTTGACTTAAACGAAGCGCGTAAAAAAATCTTCTCGCGTGAGTTAGAAGTTGAGGCGAAGGGATATTTAATGGAATTACACAAGCGCTCTTTTATTGAAGTGAGTGGTGGAAAAATGCGCGATGCTTTTGGATTATAAAAAGTCAAACAAGTTGCGAATGCTTACGGGCACAAAGGCGCTTACCTTGTCAGTTTCAAAAGTTGGATCTTTCTGACCAGCTAGTTTTTTATATTCATATTTAATTCCAAATAAGCCGCCGCCTTCGCCGCCAGTTAATAATCCGCTAATTACGCCGCCAATTAATGGAATATTGCCAATACCAAAAAGATTATTAATTACGAAGCCGGGAATGATCATGCCTTTGATATTATAACTGCCATCGCTCAAGTTGACAAAGCCCTTGGCGGTGATGCCAATTTTATAGTTATTGGCAATTAGCGACTCAATTTCGAGGTTATTTTTAGCAAAATTAAATTCAACTTTAACCGTGTCAAAAATGGTTTTATTGTTAGAGAAAATTTTATCTTGCACGGTTGAAAAAAGACTGTTGCTAGCCAAACGCTTGGTAGTATTGCTTTCATAGATGGTAATTTCATTGTCAATTTCAACTTTTCCTTTGAGGATTGGATTATTTTTTAGCGCCGTATTGACAATATTAATTTTTGTATTGCCTGACGAAATTGTGTCGGCAATTCCTAATCCCTCTGCTAAATATCCAATATCGGTAATGGTGCCACTAATTGTAGAAAAATTTTCTGCAGGTTTTTTTGTTGTAACTAAACTAGCCGATTGCTGCTTGCCGTAAGTTGCTTTGGCGCTGCCATTAGAATAAATTCCATTATTATAACTTATGTTAGCGCTGGCATTTTTGAGTGATTTATTATTGATGAGAAAAATTTTATCAAGTGCAACTTTAAGAGCTAAACGCGTAGGGTTTTCGCCGCTAGATGTGGGCAGTTTGTTTTGTAAAAAAGAAGTAAGATTGAAATATTTTCCAGTTAAAGAAATTTTTGCAGAATTTTTACCCGCAATATTTTGATAAGAAAAAGCATAGTCATTTTTACCAAAATTTATATTTCGCAAATTAAGCACTGCAAGCTTGAATGGCGCAGTTTCAAACAGCATATTTCCCGATATTTTCGCCTCTACAGTAATTGGTTTTTTCTTTTCAACTAACTCTTCTTTTTTCCATAAATTAATATTTTTCAGTTCAATTTTATCGTCACCAATTATGCTTAAGATAAAATCTAGTCCACCATTACTGTTAAGTTTTTTCTCAATATCGAAGGCTTTGGCGCTAACATTGGCGCTGGTTAAATCAATTGAAGTAATAAAATCATCACTGTTAAAATTTTTCTTCGCAGAGATGTTGATGCTGCCTTGTAAATAATCATTGGCAAGATTTTCAATTTTATTATTAGCAGAAATGTAAAGATCGGCCAGTGTAATTTTTTCTTGTAGGGGAATTTTTATGTCAAAAATTCCTTGCCCAGTTCCGTTTAAATATTTTTCAATTTCTGTAGCAAAAACAGATTTATAATTTGCGTGTTTGATGCCATCAGAAGCTTTGCCAGCAATGTTTCCCGAGATATTCAAAATATTTATATGATCAGCAAAATTGTTAATTGAAACCTGTGCGTTAGAAACTTTACTCTCTAAAACATTGCCACTAGAAATTGCAATATTCATTTTTTCATGAGTAAAACTTGCTACACCTTTTAGTGCCGAAATTTTTGGAAAATATTCGTCATAATTTAAATTTAAGCCGTCAAAAACTACTTCAGAATTAAGGTTTTGCAAATCTGTAACTCCATCATGCGCGTGTAGTGAAAATTTGGCGTAGGCGTTGTTAATATTGCCGCCATTAATGTGATTAATTACCCAATGTCGAATTTCTTGTCCGGGCAAAGAAACTGGCCAAAAGCTATCAAGTTCTTCAGTCGGAATATTTTCTAGTTTAATATAAAAATCAGATTTTTGATTATTAGTATTTTGTAAGCCAGTTACCACAAGAGACATTGCTAAATGCTCGGGCGCAGAGCTGCCAAGTGCCGTAATAATATTTTTTGCATAGTTTTCTGGTGTTAATCCAGCTTTTATTTCAGATAAATTTAGTGTATCAGAAATGTTATTATAATCGCCATATACGGACAAATTATTGAAGAAAATTTTATTGCTAAAAAATTTTGGCAAATCGAAAGCGCCACTTTTTGCATCAACTTTAAAAGTTAAATTGTGAAATTCGTGATTCTTGATTAGCAGCGCCGCTGTAGCGTTTACAGTGGTATCAATTTGATTTAAGACATCAAGAGATGGACTTAAATTTGCAATTGCACTTGTTGCCAAATTATTCAAAACCAAATTGCATAAAGTGCTAGATTTTTTGTTGAATTTACAATTTGCGTTAAGATTAATGTCTTTGCTGCCATTAAAATTGACGCTGTTTGAAGATAAAATTTGCAAAACATTATCATCATCGCCGCTTTTTGTATTTAAGCGAATTTGCGATTTTTTAAGTAAAATAAGATCAGTTTTATTATCTCTTTTTATGGTAAGTTTAGCATTTTCAATTTCAAAAAATTTTACATAGATTTTTTTACTTTCAATTGCTGCCAAAAAATTAATAATTGGAGTAGAGTAGGTAGAAGCGCTAATTTCTTGGCCTGACGGCACTATATCGGCATCAATTTCTGCAGATTTTTTTAAGAATTGCAAAGTAATTTCTGGATTAATAATGCGAATTTTTGTTGGACTAAAACGCAAGAGTAGAGTGTTGTAAAGTGGAAATTCTCCCTCAATAATTGGAATAATTGATTCATGATTTTCATTAGCCACATCACTCTTATTCATCTTCAAATTTTTGATGGTAATTTTAAAGCTACCATAAGGCGTGAAGCTGATTAGTGGCGTGTCCATACTGACATCGGTGCCAAGATTTTCTTTAAAATAAGCTTCAATTTTTTTGGTAAAGTAAGGAAAAGATTTTGGCTCAGCTGAAACCAAAATAATAAAATAAAGCAAGATTAGCGAAACAAATAATGCGACGAAAAAATTTATTTTATAAAAAAAACTGAATTTCTTTTTGGCAAAATGTTTGTGGTAAGCGTGGTGACTATTGCGATGGTTCTTAGAGCCAAAGAGTTTCATGCTTGTTTTTTACTCCATGGAAATTTTGCTGCAGTTTTTCCTTCAACAAAAACTACTTGGCAAATAATATCGTAAGCGGTGGTTTTGCGCTTGGTAAAGCTGTGAATTTGCAGCCAAATGACTGAACAAAATCCAATAAAAATATTTATTTTGCTATAAGTAATTGACTGAACTAGCGAGACATTATGACTAATTTGAAATATCACCAAATAAATAACGAATATAATTGGCAATATTGATAAAATATAATGCGAAAGTGCTGTTGGTAGGCTAATTTTTTGATTATCTCCATCAACCATCGTAATGCCAAGAACCCTTTTGCCAAGAGTGCCCTGCCATGATGAGGCATTTAATAAAATGTGATAAAGCGCACCAATTGCAAAAATTATAAAATAGAAAATTAATATTTTAGAAAAAGCGCTGTGCCTTACAATAAAATCAACATGAGTGGGGTCATTTTTAATATATTCGGTACCAAAATGTTCTTGAAAATCATTAAGAAAATTTTGAATAACTTTGTTTATCCATAACAAGCCAACAATTTGCGCTGTAAAAATGCGCAACAAGACAACTACAACCATATCAATTGAGATGGCGGAGGTGCGACGAAAA
>CANGNU010000109.1 GCA_947455365.1 Rickettsiales bacterium
CCAGTGTAGAGGCGCTTTTGCCGATAAGTTAATTTGCAGCGCGAATTAATTTTTTATTAATAGTTGCAAGCTGATTTTTTAAACTTGCATCAATTAAATTTGAGCCAATTTTAATTTGCAATCCACCAAGAATTTCTTTGCGAATTGTTTCAGTAACTTCAATTGATTTATTCGGGTGATTTTTTTTGATTGTAACTTTAATGCTTTCAAGGTGGTCGCGCTCTAGTTTGATGGTTGAAATAACTTCAACATCAAGAATATTTTGTTGCAAGCGAGCCAAGCGGGTGAAGTCTTCGTAGATTTCAGGGAATAAATTTAAACGCTTGTTGCGAGTAACAACTGCAAGAAAATCGGCGACTAATTTGCTAAGATTTAATTTTTTCGCAATTTCTCCAATAATTTTTACTGAATCAGCCTTGGCAATAACAGGGTTTTTAAGTTCACGAGCAAAGTCTAGGCTAAAATTTTTGCGAAAATTTTCTAGCTCGCTAGCGACTTGGCTAATTGTGTTGCCCTTTTTGGCGGCTGCAAATAAAGCTTTGGCGTAATTTTTTGCTACAACGGAAACTCTTGGCATTATATACTGTAAAAAACGGTGATAAAAAGGAGCGCGAAATATAGTTTAATTAAAATAAATTGCAACGCTGAAGTTATTTTTTCCCTAAGAATGCGTGATTGAGAATTTTATACGATAACTTTGCCGCGAGAAAATCGCAGGAGTGGAAGGCCTTGACTGGCGCTAGCTCTACTACATCGGCGCCGACAATGTTGCAAATTTTGCTGGCCTCGCGAATAATATCAAGAGCATCTTCCCACGACATTCCACCGGGTTCTGGCGTGCCTGTAGCCTGCATTAGGCTTGAATCGAAGCCGTCTAAGTCGAAAGTTAAAAATACGGGGCGGCCTTTAAGTGCGGCGACAATTTTTTTAGCGTCCCACTGGCGTTTATCTTTGGCAAAGTGAATTTTAATGCGGTGCGAATTGGCTTCTAAGTAAGGAATTTCGCCTGCAGAAATGTTGCGAATGCCGCAAGAAATTAAAGTTGAGATGGGGTTATCCATTACGCGCCGTAGGGCTGCCGCGTGCGAGAAATGTTCACCATCATAGCCGTCGCGTAAATCGGCGTGAGCATCAAAATGTAAAATTGCAAGGTCAGGATATTTTTTGACAAAAGGACGAATAGAGCCCGCGGTTATTGAATGCTCGCCACCAAGAATGAGGGGAAATTTTCCTGCATCAAGAATTTGCGCGGTAATTTTTTCAAGTTGTTGCAACGCTTTTGGAATATTTTTGTTAATTTCAACTGGCTTCAAAGTGCTGACGCCGTAAGCGCGAAAGCCTTCGCACCAAAATTCTTCATCAAATAATTCGGCCTGATGCGAAGCGTTAATAATTGCTTTAGGCCCGTTGCGCGTGCCTCCGCCATAGCTGACCGATTTTTCTAAACCAAAAGGCACGACAATAACTTTGGCGTCATTTGGGGTTTTAAGATATTTTTCTTCAACACCAAGAAAGCCGTTTTTTTGCGCCATGAAGTTGAATGAGTTGGACTTTTTTGTCATTTGTTTTTAGAATTTTTTTAAGTTAGGGAATTAGTTTTTTTTAATAGAAATTATTTAATTTTCTTAAAAAAAACTAATTAAGATTTAAATTTTATTAGAATTTTGATGAAAAAAATAAAAATCGCAATATTAATTTCTGGTCGCGGATCAAATATGCAAGCGCTTGTGCAAGCTTGTGCTGTCGCAGATTTTCCTGCTGAAGTTGCGGTAATAATTTCTAATAAATCAGACGCACAAGGTCTTGTTTTTGCTAGAGAGCAGGGCATTCCCGCCATTTTTATCGATCACAAAAAATTTGCTTCGCGGCAAGAATTTGACCAAGCCCTTACTGCAGAAATTGAAAAAAATCACTGTCAAATAGTTTGCCTTGCAGGCTTTATGCGCCTGCTTTCGCCGCAATTTGTACAGCATTGGCAAGGCCGCGCAATTAACATTCATCCATCGCTGCTACCAGCATTTAAAGGCGCCGACGCCGTTGGTGACGCCATTAAAGCCCATGCAAAAATTTCTGGTTGCACCGTCCATTTTATTGCCGAAGAAATGGACGCCGGCCCAATAATTGCGCAAGCGCAAGTTGAAGTTCTGTCAAGCGACAACAAAGAAACTTTAGCCGCCCGAATTCTGCAAGAAGAGCACAAACTCTACCCCCAATCTCTCGCAAAAGTTTGCAAAGAATTAATTTAACTTGTATAAAAATTCTTAATAAAAATAATTTAGTTTTTTATTTCAGAAAATAAATTGATTGTGTCAAAATAGGTCAGCGCGTCTCCCGCAGGGAGAATTAGCGTGACCTAGTTTTGATTCAATCAATTTATTTTCTGAAATAAAAAACTAAATTATTTTTATTAAGAATTTTTATACCCAAACTAAAATGAAAGTTTTACCATTAATCATCGCCCCCAATCCTTTATTGAAGCAGGTTTCCAAGCCTGTAGAAAAAGTTGACGATGCCCTGCGCAGCCTTATGCAAGACATGCTGCAAACCATGTACAGCGAGTCAGGCCTTGGCCTTGCAGCAGTTCAAGTTGGTGTATTAAAGCGCGTTTTAGTAATGGATGTTGATTATGAAACCGATGACCACGGCCACCATCACCACGACCATCACGGTTGCGGCGGTGTTCATGTAAAAAACACTAACCCGCTATTTTTGGTAAATCCCGAAATTGTAAAATTATCATCAGAGTTAAATAGCTACAATGAAGGCTGCTTGTCATTTCCTAATGCGCGCTCAGAAGTGACGCGCCCCGCCAAGGTTACGGTAAAATTTCTTAACTATCACGGCGAAGAGGAAATTATTGAAATGGATGACATTTTAGCAACTTGTGTGCAACATGAAATTGACCATTTAAACGGCATTTCTTTTGTCGATCATATTTCAAAATTAAAGCGCGAAGTTATCTTGAATAAAATGAAAAAATTTAAATAAATCACACTAAGTGATTCGCGTAAAGCCATGAGGTTCTAGTCTTGCAAGCTTTCTAAATAATGCAAACCGAAATTTATGAATCGCTACAAATATAGGGCAATCAATGAAGAGGGAAAGCGCATCAACGGCAAAATGACCGCGGATAATCCTGCAGAATTGGCGTCAATGTTGCATTCAACTCACCTTGAATTAATTTCTTACAAAGCAGAAAAAGTTAGTCATCGCACCGGAATTTTTGATCGCGTTAAAACAAGAGATTTAATCTCAATGTTCATTCATCTTGAGCAGCTTGATAAAGCTGGCGTGCCAATTGTAGACTCAATCTCTGACCTTAAAGACACCGCCGATTCTACCAAAGTGCGCAACCTAATGCACGAAATTCATGAATCAATCAAGAACGGTAATTTATTTTCAGAAAGTTTGGCGCGACACCCGCAAATATTCAGCGCGGTCTATGTTGGCTTAATTGCTGCTGGTGAAAAAACTGGCCATTTAGCGCAAGCATTTTCTAGCATTGTTGAAGATTTAAAATGGAGCTCTGACCTTAAGCGCAAAGCTCAAAAGGCCACCATCGGCCCTTTATTTGGCTTAATTGTAATGGCTGGGGTAATGGGTGTAATGATGGGTCTTGTAGTACCAAAAGTTACTGGATTTTTATTATTGCAAAATATTGCGTTGCCAGCTTCCACAAGGTCTCTTATTGCTTTTGCCAACTTTGTACAAAGTTATTGGCCATTTCTAATTTTCACTATTCCCGCCTTATTTATTGCAATAAAAATTTTACGCAGAATGCCCGAAGTTGCCGTGTCTATTGATGCGCTGAAGTTGCAAATTCCCGTTATTGGCCCTGTTTTAACCAAAATTGATTCAGCAAAATTTTGTCAATTTTTTGGCATGACTTTTAAAAGCGGATTGGGCGTAATTGAATGTCTTGACGCCGCTAGTTTAGTAATTGGCAACACTGCCATTCGGCGCAGCATTTTGGTGGTAAAGCAACAAGTTTCTGATGGACAATCTTTGGGCAGAGCAATTTCTTCTTCAGGATATTTTCCCA
>CANGNU010000110.1 GCA_947455365.1 Rickettsiales bacterium
GGCGCCAGCGCCAGCGACAAAAAAACCCGTATTGATGAGCGTGGAAGAGAGAAAAGAAGCTTTCAAAAATGGAATTGAGAAAAAAAGAGAACAGGCCGGAAAAGAGCTGGCAACTTCTCCAGCAACTTCTCCGACAAACTTTACCGCTAATGCGGTTGGAGTAGTGGGGCGGCCTTCGACAGTTTTTGTAAAACCAAAAGCTGTTCCGTTGAGTTTTGCGGGTGAGTTAAAAAATCCAACAGGGAAAATTCCTGTAAGATAAATTAATAGATAATGTTCGGGCTTACAACCACAAGCCTGCAACCTTATTTAAAAAACCTGCGGCAAACCAAAAAGCATAAATTAAAATAATTACCGACCAAAACGAAACAACATAAAACCAATATTTGCGTGGCTCTAGCACTAATTTTTCTTGATTATCGCGCGGCGTTGCAAAAGTAATTGTAGCAATTTTTACTGCAAAAACAGCCAATGCAATATTGCTTACAACTATTGTCGCTGTAATGATGGCGCTAATAATTCCTAAGTCAAATTTCAATCCTTCCAAAAATAAATACCAGTTGCCATAAAATAAAAATGAAAAGGGAAATGCCGCGATAAAAATTATCAGAAACTTAAGTGGTAAAACCAATAGCTGATTGCCTGCAAAGTGGTTGTGTGGCGCAATCAAAACAATTTTCTCAATTAATGAAGTGTTAAATTTTCGCTTCAAAAATGTTGCAAAAATGAAGAGAAAAAAGTTGACCAAGTTAAAATTTAACCAATAAAAAAATGCTGCAATCATAGATTTTTCGCGGTGCAAAGCCAAGCAAATAAAAATGAAACCAAAATTTATTAAACACAAATAAATTGCAATTAATTTAAAATGTTTAGTTTTTAATAGTTGAAATAATGAATAAAAAATTAAACAAATTGCTGCGCAGACAAGGATGGCGCTGGTTTCTGGGTTGCTAAAAAACAAATAAGAAAATTTTATTGCGAAGAAAATTCCTAAATTTGCTTTGATAAAAAGTGAATCAATTGCAAAAAAGTTTACAAATAAATTAGTATTTTTAAGGTTTTCGAAATAAAGCCAAAAAGGAAAGAATTTGATGATTAAGCCAATAGCCAGAAGGATTGCGAGGATTACAAAAAATCGTAAATCTTTGGTATTGCTTAAATTTTCTTGAATGACATCTAAATTTAAACTGCCAAAAATTAAATAAATAACAATGAAGCAAAGCAGCATTAGCAAGGACGCGGCGCTGTTGAAGCAAAAATATCGAAAGGATAATTGAGTAATTTTTTGGTCTTTGGCGATGGAGAAAATAGCGAAAAAACTACAAGCGTAAATTTCTAAAAAAAGAAATAAATTGAATAAGTTGTTAGTGGTGAGAAGCCCCGTCAGAGTAAAGAGGTTAAGCAAAAAAACCGAGTAAAAAATTTTACTATTTCTTTCATCTAAAAACTTTTTTATGTCGGGCTGATAATAAAATAAAATTATTGTTTTAAGTAAAATTACTGCAAATAAAATTGACAGTGCAAGGCTATCCAGCCTGAATTCTAGGGCAAGCGAGAGCGGTAGTAATTGAAAATCGTTGGCAATTTTTGGCACAGAAAAAACCTCCGCAGAAAATTTTCCTAACAAAAAAAGCATTAAAAAAAGTGTCGAAAAAGTAATTAACGCAGAAATTTTCTTGGAAAATAATTGGCAAAGCAACGAGGAAACTAGCGGCAGAAAGATGATTGAATAAATTGCGCTAGAAATTGTTAGCATGAATTTGTGAAATAATTTTCTGTAATTTTCCGCAGCTCCAGAGATTCCTGCTTTCGCGGGAATGACATTGGTAGAAAATGAAATTTAGCGAATTGCACACCAAGAACTCAAGCAGGCGTAAGGGCGCGCCGACCATGCCCTGAGCCGAGTTCTGAGACCATCGCAAGCTACGCTTGCATAAATACTAGATGGGCTCAGCTGTTTGAGGAGCAGGGCATGGTCGGCGCGCTCTTACGCCGCCAAGCAAGATCTCAAAACGCATTACTTTTTCGCAACCTCAATTAAGCGAATAAAATCTTCAAACAAATAAAAACTATCACTCGGCCCCGGCGAACTTTCAGGGTGATATTGCACCGAAAATGCCGCTTTGTCCTTCAACCGCAAGCCCTCAACCGTGCCATCAAAAAGCGAAAGATGAGTAATTTCAGCATTAACAGGCAGCGACCCCGCATCAACACAAAAGCCATGATTCTGACTGGTAATTTCAACCTTGCCAGTTTTTAAGTTTTGCACCGGATGATTTGCCCCACGATGCCCCTGATGCATCTTAGAGGTTGTAGCGCCAATGGCCAATGCCAAAAGTTGATGCCCCAAACAAATTCCAAACAACGGAATGTTATTGCGCAGAATTTCTTGAATTACTGGAATGGCGTAAACCCCTGTCGCTGCAGGGTCTCCCGGCCCATTTGACAAAAACACCCCATCAGGATTATGTGACATAATTTCAGCAAAAGAAGCCTTCGCTCCAACAACGGTAACATTGCAGCCCACTTCAGTTAAGCAGCGCAAAATGTTTAATTTTGCCCCATAATCAACCGCCACAACTTTAAATTTTTTCGCCGCAACGCTGTGGTAAGAATTTTTAAATTGATTCCACGCACCCTCTGCGCCCCATTGATATTGCTGGTTTAAGCTGGCTACTGCTGCAAGTTCAACACCGTTTAAATCGGCAGATTTTGCAAGCAAAGCAACTGCATCGGCAATAGTTTTTTCAGAAATTTCATCTTGATAAATAATGGCTACAGTCTTGGCCCCGTAAGCGCGAACCAGCTTAGTAATTTTGCGTGTATCAACACCCGAAATGCCAGTTAAATTATTTTTTACCAGCCAATTATTAAAATGTTCTTGTGAGCGATAACTTGACGGATTAGTGATGGCTTCACGAATTATAAGGCCGCAAGCCTTAGGAGTTTTTGATTCAATATCAGATAAATTTACCCCAACATTACCAATATGCGGAAAAGTAAAGGTGATAATTTGCCCGCAATAAGAAGGGTCGGTCAAAATTTCTTGATAGCCCGTGATAGCTGTATTGAAGCAGATTTCACCGGTTGTTGTGGCCTTTTTTCCAATGCCATAACCGTAAAAATGTGAGCCATCAGGAAAAACTAGAATTGCGTTTTTTTTCAGAAGAGACATGATTTAGGAAAGTTTTAAAAACTATTTTGATTGGGAATAGTCTAGGGAAAATCTTATTTTTTGCAATAAAAATGAATAATCAAATTACGGTAAATTTAGGCGAAAAAAGCTATAACATTATAATTGGCGCGGGAAAGATTGATTTTTTACCGCAGTTTTTGGCTAAAAATAATTACAGCAAAATTTTTATTATTACCGACGAAAATGTTGCCAAGCTGCATCTTTCTAAGCTTACGGCACAACTAAGCGAGCGCAGTTTTTTTACCACCACAATTGCCAATGGCGAGCAAAGTAAAAATTTTTCAACCTTCGAAAAAATTTGCGAAGAAATTTTGCAGCAGGGGATTGATCGCAAGTCGCTAATTATTGCTTTTGGCGGCGGCGTGGTTGGTGATTTAGCGGGCTTTGCGGCTAGCGTGTTGCTGCGTGGCGTTGATTTTATTCAAATTCCCACAACTTTACTTGCTTGCGTTGACAGCTCTGTCGGTGGCAAGACGGCAATCAACAGTAAGGCTGGCAAGAATTTGATTGGCAGTTTTTATCAGCCAAAATTAGTAATTTGTGATTCAAATTTTTTGAAAACTTTACCGTCGCGAGAATTTTTTGCAGGATACGCCGAAGCCTTGAAATATGGGCTTATAGAGGATAAAGAATTCTTTAATTTTCTTGATGAAAATGTTGCAAAAATTCAAAATCGTGATGAAAAAATTATCGAAAAAATCATCATAAAATCTTGCGAAGTGAAGGCGCGAATTGTTGGTCAAGATGAGAAAGAGAACGGCGTGCGGGCCCTTTTAAACTTTGGCCACACCTTTGGCCACACCTTTGAAATTGAAACA
>CANGNU010000111.1 GCA_947455365.1 Rickettsiales bacterium
AAAACTGGCGCATATTCAACAGTACCAAAGGTTAGATAGATTAGCGCAACTGCAATGATTAAGCCAAAATCGCCGACACGGTTTGTAACGAAAGCCTTGATAGCAGCGGCGTTGGCCGATTGTCTCTTGAACCAAAAACCGATTAGCAAATAAGATGCCAAACCTACACCTTCCCAACCCACGAATAGCTGCAAGAAGTTATCGGCGGTAACTAACGCCAACATGAAAAAAGTGAAAAGTGACAAATAAGACATGAAACGGGCCAGCGATTTATCTTCATGCATATAGCCCAGCGAGTAAATGTGGACAAGGCTTGAGACTAGAGTAACCACCACTAACATTATTGCGGTAAGTTGATCAATTTGTAATGACCAATTAACAGAAAAATTGCCAGACATAATCCAGCTAAGCAAGGTGGTTGTAGGAAGTGCGCCTTGTTGCCAAACTTGTACAAAAACAATAATTGCAAGAACTGCACTAGTTACCAAAAATGATACAGTGACAATTTGCGCAATTAAATCGGCTAATTTTTTTTCTAAAATTCGCGAACAAAAACCTGCGATGATGAAGGAAAATAAAGGAAGGAAGACGATTAACTTTGCTAGCATTTTTAAAACAAAAATTGATTTATATTTTTTTAACAAACCACCGTTGGATGGCGCAATTACTATTCTTTAGGAATAATTTTTTTAATTTCTTCGCGAACAATTTGCTCAACTAATGCGGGCAGATGTTCATTTAGCCACTTTTCAAGACGCGGCTCCATCAACTGTGCGGCTATGTCGGCAAAGGCTTCACTCTTAGAAAATGAAGTAACGCCCGAGACAACATTTTTAGCATCGACCAATTTTTTGATTGAGTCAGATACATTGGTAGCAGTGGTTTGGTTGACGATTGAATCGGCTGCAGACACAATCTGAGCGTCTTTGCGCATCATATTAGCATCTTGCATGTTTAAATCTAGAGTATTTTTTTCTGGCATAATTTCTGGCTGTTTTAACATTTCTTCTTGCGCTTTACGATTTAAAAATTCATCAACATTGCAGAATTCTGGGCTTTGTGAAGCCTTTTGTGCCTTAGCTTCTTGCGATAATTGTTCTTCGTGAAGTAGGCGATCTAATTCAGCTTCTTCGTCGGATATTTTTCTTGCTGGCGCAGCTGGAGTTGGCTCTTCAGGCTCTGGTTCTGGCTCTAGGGCCTCTTGCTCATCAAGATCAATTTCTTCATTGTCAATTTCGTCAATGGTTGGCTCTTCATACTCTTCTGCAACTTCCATTTTCTCTACAGCTGGCTCTTCATCAGCCAATTCTTCGTCGGCTTCGGCTGGCTCTTCATCCTCTTCAGCTAAGTTTTCATCCTCTTCAACAGGTTCGACAAATTCTTCTTCCGCTTCTTCTGCAGAAGCTTCTTCAGGCATTTCTTCCACCGCTTCAGTTACAGCAGGCTCCTCTTCATCTGCCGCAAATTCTGGCTCGGCGGCAACTTCTTCTGTTGATTCAAAATCTGCAACCTCTTCAGTCGAAGCTTCTGCAGCAGGCTCTTCGGCAACTTCAGGAAGCTCTAACTCTTCTTCATCTTCATCGTCTAAATCATCGAAATTAAAATCAATTTCATCTTCAATTGGCTCAAATTCTTCTTCATGCTCTGTTGGTGCTTCTGTGGTTGACTCTGCTGGTGACGCTTCTTCTGTAGCAGCCTCTTCCGTAGTGGCTTCTTGTGCTTCTTCGGCTTGTGCTTCGGCGCTATCGGCTTTAGCAAAACTGGTTTCAATTTCTTTTTCGATAGAATCATCAACTGGCTTTACAGCCTCTTCTACATTGGCTTGCGCCTCAACTGGATTAGTTTTTTTTACTGGGCCATCATATTGAAATTCATCGCCCAAATCAGAAAAATTTTTATTTTCAGCTTTGCGCGGCTCATCAAATTTTTGAATTTTCTTTTTGATATTTTCTAAAATTGATAGCGTGTTTGTCTCAGCCATATTTTATTTGGTTTTTTTAGTTTTAACGCGTAAATTAATTCTTATTTTTTCAATCAAAATTACAACAAAAATCATGAGAAAAATTTATAATTTAGCAATGTGGATTTTAATTGGAATTGTTGGCGCAATTTCTTTTGCCGCAATTGCAATTTTTCGTGGCGAAAATATTTCGGCATTGTGGTTTGTGGCAGCCTGCGTCTGTTTTCAGCTAATTGCTTATCGTTTTTATAGTGCATGGATTGCTTTGAAAGTTTTGCGTGTTGATGATGCGCGCCCTACTCCCGCCTGCAAATTTGACGATGGTAAAGATTTTGTTCCAACTAATAAATGGATTGTCTTTGGTCACCACTTCGCTGCCATCGCAGGTCCGGGCCCTTTAATTGGCCCAACTCTTGCCGCGCAATTTGGATATTTACCCGGAACACTTTGGATTTTAGTCGGCTCGGTTCTAGGCGGCGCAGTGCAAGACATGATAATTTTATTTTCATCAATTCGCCGCGATGGAAAATCTTTAGGCCAAATGATAAAAGATGAAATTGGCCCCGTGGCAGGCTACGCCTCGCTTATTGGCACTTTAGCAATTATCACTGTATTAATTTCTGTCTTAGCATTAATTGTGGTGAAGGCCTTGGCGCATAGTCCGTGGGGGTCTTTTACGGTTTTGATGACAATTCCAATTGCCATGTTGATTGGCATTTACCTTACTTACATAAGGGTTGGCAAAGTTTTAGAGGCCAGCGCTATTGGATTATTTTTATTTTTCTGCGCAATCTATGGTGGCAAAATAGTCAATTATGACGCCACTCTAGCGGCTTTTTTTGATCGCGATGGATTATTTTTAGCTTACGCAATTATCATTTACGGATTTTTCGCTGCAACGCTTCCAGTCTGGCTGTTATTGGCTCCGCGCGATTATCTTTCGTCATTTTTAAAACTTGGCACAATATTTTTGCTGATTATTGCAATTTTAATTTTTCAGCCGAATCTACAAATGCCTGCTTTGACGCAATTTATTGATGGCACTGGACCAATTTTTTCGGGCAAAATATTTCCATTTTTATTCATCACAATTGCTTGCGGCGCAATCTCGGGGTTCCACTCGTTAGTAGCTTCGGGCACTACTCCAAAAATAATTTCTAGCGAAAAAGATTTGCGTTTGGTGGGCTATGGAAGCATGCTGCTAGAGGGTTTGGTGGCTATTATGGCAATTATTGCCGCTTGCGTAATTGAACCCGGCACCTACTTTGCAATCAACAGCCCCAAGGGTGTAGTTGGGGTTGCAGCAAGCGAAGCAGTTGCAACAATTTCAAGTTGGGGCTTTCCTGTAACGGTGGAAGCGATGGATAATTTGGCTGCAACAATGGGTGAAAGCAGCCTGTTTGGACGCAGTGGTGGCGCGCCTTCACTGGCTGTCGGCATGGCCAGCATTTTCGCTTCCGCTTTTGGCAAAAACGCTATCGCAATTTGGTATCATTTTGCAATTATGTTTGAAGCAATTTTTATTCTCACCACGCTTGACGCCGGCACCCGCGTGGCTCGCTTCATGTTGCAAGATTTGCTGGGCAACATTTATAAACCATTTGCGAATAAGTCTTCTAACTTTTCAGCAATCAGTTCCAGCTTTATGGTTGTAGGCGCTTGGGGATATTTTTTATATTTGGGAGTCATTGACCCTAATGGCGGAGTAAATATTTTATGGCCACTCTTTGGCATGTCGAACCAAATGCTGGCGGGCATTGCGCTAACTTTAGCAACGGTTATTATTGCAAAAAGCAAGCAGAGAAAATATTGCTTTGTTACTGCTCTGCCCTTGATTTTTATAGTTACAACCACGACTACTGCGGTGCTGACAAAAGTTTTTTCGCCAGATGCGCGCGTAGGGTTTTTTGCAATGGCGCATAAGCTAGAGGCAGAGCTGTTAAGGCCCGAAGCTAATATTACGCTTTTGCAGAATATGATTTTTAACCAAAAATTAGTTGCTTATATTGCGTTATTTTTTGCGGCAATTTTGTGGGTGG
>CANGNU010000112.1 GCA_947455365.1 Rickettsiales bacterium
AACATTTGCCAATTCTGCGGCCATTTTTGATAAATGATAAAAAAGTTGAATTTATACTCAAATTAGTTCAAGATGCTTACTTGAGCGGCAATTATAGCCGCTTCGCAGTAAAACAAGCATCAATTTTTTGATGATTATTTTTGATGGCAAATAATATCGCGGCGCAATAGGCTGTTGGCGAATTGCCGTCACAGAATAATCGCCAAATTTTAAACCCCAAACTAAATTTTATAATTATGCAATTTGAAGTCGCAAAATCAGTTCTATTGAAGGCCCTTGGCAATGTTAATGGTGCAGTTGAAAAGAAAAACACTATTCCCGTTTTGCAAAATGTCAAAGTTGAAGCACAAAATGGCAAAGTGATTTTATCCGCCACTGACATGGACATTATTGTCACGGCAAATTTTGAAACTGAAATGGTCAGCAACGGCGTCACAACTGTGCCGGCGCAAATGTTTTACGACATTATTCGCAAAATTCCTGATGCGACAAAAATTACGGTGATGCAAGAAAATCCCAATATTCTTAACATCAAATCAGGTAAATCAAAATATAATTTACCTTGCATTGACGCCTCTGAGTTCCCCTCTCTGTCTGAAGGCGAGCTTGGCGATGAGGTGGAAGTTGACGCCGAAAAATTAGCTAAAATTATCGACAAAGCGCGCTTCGCAATTTCTAGCGATGAAACCCGCTATTACTTGAACGGGCTTTATTTGCACGCAGTTAAAACTGACAAAGCCTACGAATTACGCGCAGTTGCGACAGATGGTCACCGCCTTGCTGTAGCACATCTTACTGCCGAAAATTTTAATGCAGAATTTGGCGTAATTGTGCCAAAAAAATCGGTGACAGAAATTAGAAGAATTATTGATGGGGCGAAGAAGCTTACAGTAGCGGTCTCTCGCGCTAAAATTAAAATTTCTGCTGATCACACTACTATCATTTCAAAATTGATTGACGGCGATTTTCCTGATTACACAAAAGTGTTGCCAAAAAATAATACGCAGGTCGCTACAGTCAATAAGCGCGCGCTTTTCGACTGCGTTGATCGCGTTTCTACCGTTGCTTCTGACAAACATCGCTCGGTGAAAATGACGGTCGATAAAAATAAAATTACGCTGCAAATTAACGCAACCGATGGCTCGTTCGCCCATGAAGAGCTTGACGCCATCTATGATGGCGACAAAATTGAAATTGGCTTTAATTCGCGCTATTTGCTTGATGTAATAAGCCAAGTTGATAAAGAAGAATTGCAGTTTAAGTTTAAAGACGGCAATTCTCCTGCATTGGTTGAAGCCAATGATTTCAACGCTTCGTTTGTTATTATGCCAGTGCGAATTTAACTTGTGCCTAACGCAAAAATTACAAAACTAATTCTCGAAAATTTTCGCAATTTTTCTGCGCAACGCTTTGAATTTAACGCGCCGATGGTTTTGCTTGCTGGCGAAAATGGCATGGGAAAAACCAACATTCTTGAAGCTCTTACCTTGCTTGGGCGCGCTTGGGCATTGCGTGGCAGCGATTTTGAAGAAATGATTGCGCTAAACTATTCCACCAAAGAACAAGCCGAACAATTTTCACTTTACGCCGAAATTTCTGACCATGAATCAATTGAAAAAATTGGCATTTCATTTGAAAAAATTCGCAAGAAGAAAAATTTTCAGATAAACGGTGAACCCTTGAACGCCAAGCGTTTTAGCGATTTTAAAAATGAGTTAATTAACTTTATTTGGCTAACCCCACAATTAGAATTATTATTCATTTCTGGAAAATCTGAACGGCGCGACTATCTTGACAAAATTGTTACCGACATAGACCCCAAGCACTCAGAGCGCGTATTGAATTATCAGAAATCACTAAAAGAACGACTGCTAATTTTGCAAAAATATCGTGGCAATAATGCGGGCAATGCTTGGCTAGAAGTAGTGGAAAATAAAATTGTTGAACTTGGTGTTGCCATAGCACTGGCAAGGCTTGAAGCCATTGATTTTTTTAACAAAGCAATAAATTCTTTTGCTTCAAAATTTCCCAAAACGCAGTTAAAAATTAGCGGCGAAATTGAAGAAATGGCGCAAGAAAAAAATGCACTACAAATTGAAGAATTCTATCTAGCCAAGCTGCTGGCCAATCGCGGGGTTGATTTGGAAAATTTTAAAACAAATTTTGGTGTACATCGCAGCGATTTTTCGGCAATTTTTTTGGATAAAAATTCTCCCGCAAGCTATGCTTCAACTGGCGAGCAGAAATCAATCATGATTGGCATTACACTAGCGCGGGCATTGATTTCATCGGCTTATAAAAATCAATCGACAATTTTAATTTTTGATGAAATAATGTCGCATCTTGATGAAAAGAAAAAATTAAATTTACTACAAGAAATTCAACAACTTGGACTGCAATGTTTTTTTAGCGCAACCAGTTCAAGCCTTCTGCCGCAAGGGTTTGAAGCTGATGACAGCTTGCTACAAATTGTAAAAATATAATATATGAAACCTTGCGCCAAAATTATCTCCAACCTTACGGAATCAAAGATTGGCATATTTTTTGTCTTGGCGTTTTTTAGCGTAATTAATTTTTCATCTCACTTATTTTTTTATAATAAAATTCCCAATTGCGATTGGGGATATTTTAATGGACTTGCCTACATAATTGACTTAAACATTTTTCAATATCACCAATTTCCTCTGCATGACCCTTATGTTTGCGGCGGCACAGACATTCTTGCCAATCCACAAAGCTATATTTTCTCACCGCTAATTTTATTTAATTTTATTTTCAGTCCTTATTGGGGAAACATTTTTTCTCTAATATTTTGCGCAATTCTTGGTGGTTTTGGCATGATAAAACTACTTAATTTTTTTGCGATTGAAAAAAAACTCTCTCTACTAGGGGCCCTTATCTGTCTAAGCAGCAACTGGTTTGGCATGCATTTTTTAGAAGGCCATGTTGCATTTCGCTCGATGCAATTAATTCCTTGGGCAATTTATCTAATTTTTTGCTTAGAAAAAAATATTAAATATTGGATTTACTTTTCACTTCTGATGGCATTTTTCTTGCTTGATGGCGGAATTTATGCTTTTAATTTCTGTTTATTTTTCTTTTTAATTGCCCTTTGTTTAAAAAAACCAGCATTTTTACAATTGCTAAAAATTGCACAAAAAAACCTTACAACTTTCCTTCTGACCTTATTAGCATTTTTATTAATCACGCTACCCAAAACCTTGCCCTTACTGCTTCTAAATGCCAACAAAGTACCAGAAATACATTTTCACTCCTATTCTTTTTACGATAGCTTCTTGTCATTTTTTTACCCTTTCAATTTGCTATCAGATGAAAAAATTAGCGACATTTTTGAAATAAAATTACGAATGCATGAATTTGTTTGTTATCTTGGATTTTCATCAATTCTTATACTTGCTTTACAAAAATTTTCTTGGCAAAAAATTAAAAATTGCGATAAAAAATTCTGTTTATTTTTATTGATCACTCTATGGATTGGCACTGGATTTGGCGGGCTTTTCAACCCTTGGACATTTTTTATGTTCACGCCGCTTTTTAATAACGCTCATGTGCAAAGTCGTTTCTTAATTTTCTTTTTTGTCTTCTTCGTCATCTTACTTGCTAAAGGCTTGGAGCAATTAAAGCATCGCTATTTCTTGGCAATTTTAATTTTGCTTGAACTAACTTTTGTAAGAATTTATCCAACTTTTATTGAATTAAAAAATACCCCACAACCTTCATACATCAATGATTTAAGCGTCTTGCAAAAGCACAGCATAAGAGAAACTGTCGAATATTTACCCAAGCCACAAATTTATTTGAGCGACGGAAAAGCTTCAAAAACATGCTATGACAAAGCTGTGCCAAATAGTGAAAAAATTATGGCAATTTCTGATAAAAATTATTTAGGAGAATTTTATAATCCAAATCATCGAGGAAATTTATCACCACAAGAATATTCTGCAGATAATTTAAGCGGATCTTACTCTGGCAA
>CANGNU010000113.1 GCA_947455365.1 Rickettsiales bacterium
AACGCCAATTTTCATGCGAATTTGGTTGATGAAAATGATGGTTGCGTTGCTCTTCGACACTGTAGATGTAAGCTTGCGCAGCGCTTTGCTCATTAAACGCGCTTGCAAACCCATTTGGTTATCACCCATACCACCTTCTAATTCTACTAGAGGCACTAGGGCCGCGACTGAATCTACCACTACTAAATCAATTGCACCAGAGCGCACCAAAGTGTCGACAATTTCAAGCGCCGCTTCGCCGTTATCGGGTTGCGAGATGATTAAGCTGTCAAGATTAATGCCAAGATTACGCGCATAAGATGGGTCAAAAGCGTGCTCGGCGTCAACAAAGGCGCAAGATAAGCCAAGCTTTTGTGCTTCAGCAATTGCGTGCAAAGTAAGTGTGGTTTTGCCTGAAGATTCTGGCCCGTAAATTTCAACAATGCGTCCGCGCGGATATCCGCCAACGCCTAGAGCCGAGTCAAGCGCCAGCGAGCCACTAGGAATAACTTCAACATCCATCACTGCTTTTTGGCCAAGAGTCATTACTGAACCTTTGCCGAATTGTTTGTCAATTTGCGCTAATGCTGCTTCTAGGGCTTTTTTACGATCTGTCATACGGGTATAATTTATTGGTTAGTTAATGAATTAGTTACTGCCATTTTTCAAAAAAATGACGAAAAATTTTTACGAAAATTATTTCTTCAACAATTTAATCATGGTTTCGCCAAGCAATGCTGGGCTATCAGAAACCATAATTCCCGCCGCTTTCATTGCTTCAATTTTGCTTTCTGCGCCGCCTTTTCCACCAGAAATGATGGCACCAGCATGGCCCATTCTGCGTCCTGGAGGAGCAGTTCTACCAGCAATAAAGCCTACACATGGCTTCTTGCGGCCCTTACGAGCTTCGCGTTGTAAAAATTCTGCTGCTTCTTCTTCATCAGAACCACCAATTTCGCCAATCATAATCATTGATTGAGTTTGGTCGTCAGATAAGAATAAATCTAGGCAGTCAATAAAGCTGGTGCCGTTAACTGGGTCGCCACCAATGCCAATGCAAGTGCTTTGGCCCAAGCCAGCTCTAGTTGTTTGGTGCACTGCTTCATAAGTTAAAGTACCTGAACGAGAGACAATTCCCACTGAACCGGGTTTGTGAATATGTCCGGGCATGATGCCAATTTTGCATTCACCGGGGGTGATAATTCCGGGGCAGTTAGGGCCAATAAGCCTAGAGCCAGAGCCAGCCAAAGCCTTCTTCACTTTCACCATATCAAGAACAGGAATGCCTTCAGTGATGCAAACAATTAATTCAATTTCTGCATCAATTGCCTCTAGAATAGCGTCAGCAGCGAATGGAGGAGGTACATAAATTACTGATGCATTAGCATCAGTTTTTCTGCGCGCGTCATAAACTGTGTCGAAAACTGGCAAGTTTAAGTGCATACTTCCACCCTTACCAGGCGTGACTCCACCAACCATTTTAGTGCCGTAAGCGGCAGCTTGTTCAGAGTGAAAAGTTCCTTGTGCGCCGGTAAAACCTTGGCAGATAACTTTGGTATTTTTATTTACTAATACTGACATTTTTTTGAAAAATAATTTTTATATTTATTTAGATTGCTGCAGCTGCATTAACCGCTTTCACAATTTTTTCTGCCGCATCGCCAAGGTCATTTGCAGCAATAATTGCAAGACCTGATTTTGCTAGAATTTCTTTGCCCAAATCAACATTGGTGCCTTCAAGACGCACTACCAAAGGCACTGACAAATTCACTTCTTTAGCAGCTTCGATAATTCCATTGGCGATAATATCGCAGCGCATAATGCCACCGAAAATATTTACCAAAATTCCCTTAACATTAGGGTCAGATAAAATAATTTTGAAAGCTTCAGTAACCTTCTCGCGCGTGGCTCCACCGCCAACATCTAAAAAGTTTGCTGGCGAAGAACCGTATAGCTGAATAATATCCATTGTGGCCATTGCAAGACCAGCGCCGTTAACCATGCAGCCAATTTTGCCGTCCATTTTAACATAGTTTAGGTCATATTTTGAAGCTTCAATTTCAAGTGGCTCTTCTTCGTCAAGATCGCGTAGAGCGCGGATATCTTCATGACGGAAAAGTGCGTTATCGTCAAAATTAATTTTTGCATCAAGAGCAATAATATCGCCTTCAGCCGTTTCAACTAGCGGGTTGATTTCAACTTGCGAAGAATCGGTTTCAACAAAAGCTTGATATAATGAGAAAATTAACTTGATGAATTTTTTTAGAACATCGCCTTTCAAGCCTAGAGCGAAGCCAAGTTTGCGCGCATGAAATTGTTGAATTCCTGCAGCAATGTCAACTTTTACAGTAATAATTTTTTCTGGATGCTTGTCAGCAACTTCTTCAATGTCAACGCCCCCTTCAGTTGAAGCCATAAAGACAATTGCTTTTGTGGCGCGATCAACTACCACAGAAAGATAATATTCGTGCTTAATATTAGAGCCAGCTTCAATGTATAGACGCTTAACCAGCTTGCCTTCAGGGCCAGTTTGATGGGTGACTAAAGTCATGCCTAAAATTTGCGAGGCCTTTTCTTTAACATCTTCGATAGTTTTTACAACTTTAACGCCACCAGCTTTTCCGCGGCCCCCGGCATGAATTTGTGCCTTTACAACAAACACCTTGCTGCCGTTGCGCTCTAACTCTTGAGCAGCTTCAACAGCTTCTTTAACGGTGAAAGCGGCCTGTCCTGCAGGAACTGGAACGCCAAATTTTTTTAGCAATTGTTTTGCTTGATATTCGTGAATATTCATTTGTTTGAGACTTCTTAGTTGGAAAAAAGAGTGAGGATTTTATAATTTGAAGTTGAGAATGCAAGGGGGTATCTTTTATACTCTACTAAAAATGAAATTTTAATGAAAAAAACTTTTTTAATTACGCGACCACAAAACGATTCTGCAAAAATTGTGCAATTTCTAGAATCACAAGGGTTTTCAACTGTTATAGAAGAAACTTTTTCTGTAGAAAATTTGCCTTTTACGGCACAAAATTCTATCGATAAAAACACGCAAGCCCTTATAATTACTAGCTCTAACGCTTGTCATACAGTTATTAATTCTGGCATTTCTCTTGATATAAAAATTTTTGCAGTTGGTAAGCAAAGTGCTTATATATTGAACGAAGCGGGCTATAAAAACATTTTTTACCCCCAAATTTCTTCAGCGCAAAATTTACAAAAACTAATCGCAGAAAATGCGCAGCCCCAAAATGGAAAGTTGCTTTATTTCTGTGGAAATTACATTACTCTTGATTTTAAGCAAAGCTTAGAGCACCTTGGGTTTTCGGTTGATAAAATTCCCGCTTACAAAATTCATTGGCACGAAAATTTTTCAACGGAATTTCTACAAAAAATTAGCGAGACTTCGATAGATTTTATTTTATTTTACTCACAAAATAGCATAAAAAATTTTCATCGCATGGCGAAACACAACAATCTGCTTGAATATTTCTCGCATTCCAAGCTATTCTGCTTTAGCGAAAAAATTGCTCTTGTGGCAAAAAATCTTGGTTTTAAAAATTGCGCTCAATTTAATGAATTTCCGCTTCTGAAAAATTTTTACAAATAATTTATGACTGAAGAAATAAAAGTTAAAAAAAAGAATTTTGCGGTAAAAATTACTGCAATTTTAGCGGTAATTTTTTTAGCCTATGTCGGGCTGCGCTACTGGAAAATAAAGGCGATAGAACGCCTCAACTCGCAAACAGAATTAAGCAAATTAACCAATATTGAAAGTGAACTTTTTGATCTTTCTGAAGAAGATAAAAATCATGCAGAAAATGTCTCGCTAGATGATAGCAAACTTTCCGACCTTACCTTAACTGAATTAAAAGAAGGCGGCGCCGAATTTATTTATCAATTATTGCTAAAAAATCAGGTACAAATTGGTGAATTAAAAAGCGAATTGCAAAACTTAAAAAGCGATTTTGCTAAATATAAATCACAAGAAAAAGCCGAAAAAATAATTTTCACT
>CANGNU010000114.1 GCA_947455365.1 Rickettsiales bacterium
GAAAAAATTTTGTGCAGAGCCAAATGTTGCAATTGCAAGTTCAGTGGTTGAAAGTTTGCTCGATAAGGGTCAGCAGCATGAATCAGAATTATAAATTATTATTATGGCAGTTTACACAAAGCTTGCTCGCCCAGACATAGAGCGGCATCTGGCTAATTATTCAATTGGCTCGCTAGTTGATTTTAAAGAAATTATTGAAGGAATTGATAACTCAAATTTTATTCTTATCACAACTTCAGGAAAATTTATTTTAACAATTTTTGAAGCGCGAATTGATAAAAATCAGTTGCCATTTTTCATAAATTTTAAATTATTTTTGGCAAAAAATGGCATTTGTTGTCCATGCCCAGTTCTTGATAATCAAGGATCTAGCATAGTTGACCTGCAAGAAAAGAAATCAACAATCGTAACTTTTTTAAGCGGCGCAACTTTAAAGCCGCAAGATGACGGATATTATTCCAACATTACCGCTGCGCATTGTTATGAAGTTGGAAAAGCCTTGGCGCAGCTGCATTTGGCAGCATCTGGTTTTAATATGCAGCGTGAAAATGAATTGGGCATTGCTGGCCTGCGCCCTTTATTTTCTAAGTTTGCTGGATTGGTTGATGATTATCAAAAAAATCTCGGCGCTGAAATTTTAATGATGATTGATTTTTTAGAAAAGTCGCAAAAGCTTGATTTACCTAGCGCTGCGGTTCATCTTGATTTATTTCCTGACAATGTTTTTTTTGATAATTCGCAAAAAGTTAGTGGCATAATCGATTTTTATTTTACCGCTAATGATGCACTGATCTATGATTTTGCTATCATCATCAATGCTTGGTGTTTTGATGAAAATAATATTTTTAGTCAAGAAAAGTTTGATGAAATGCTTAAAGGCTACGAAGAATTGCGAAAATTTTCCGTTGAAGAATTGAATTTTTTAAAAATTGCCTTATGCGCTGCAGCCTTGCGTTTCTTGCTGACAAGGCTTCATGATTTATTCTTCACGCCAAAAAATTCTTTAGTAAAAATAAAAAATCCGCAAGAATATTTAGCAAAATTAAATTTTTTTAAATTGCAGCTATGACAATAAAACATTATTTTTTTAACAAAAATTGTGTAATTGATAGGGGGCTTAGCGACCATAGTGGCATTGAATTGGCGCTTGCTAATGAAGGTGTCAATTTTTCTCACATAAATTTTGTTAATCAAATTCACAGCGCAGAAGTTTTGGTTATTGATGATGCAAAAAAAATTCATGGCAAGCAAAATTTACCCAAAGCTGACGCAATTGTTACAAACCTGCCAAGCCTTGTCATTGCTATTGTCACAGCTGATTGTTCGCCAATTTTATTATATGAAAATAACGCTAAAATTATTGCCGCAGTTCATTCGGGTTGGCGTGGCGCAAGGTCTGACATAATTTTAAATGCAATAATTGCAATGGAAAAACTTGGCGCGGATAGGTCATCAATCGTTGCTAATATTGGCCCGATGATTCATCAAAAATCTTATGAAGTTGGGCAAGAATTTTATGATGAATTTTTAGCTGCAGAAAAATCTAATGCACAATTCTTTCAACAAACCCAAGCGGTAGAAGGCTTGGTAAGAAAATATTTATTTAATTTACCAAGTTATGTTGAGCAAAAATTACAACAAGCGGGCGTTAAAAATATTCAAAATTGCAATATTGATACTTATGAAAACCATGATTACGCCAGTTATCGCAGGGCTACGCATCAAGGTAACATTACACAGCAAGGCAGCATGGGGCCTTATGGCAGAAATATTTCGGCAATTGTAATTAATTAAAAGGGGGTGGTGGTGCCTAGAGAGGGAATTGAACCCCCGACACAAGGATTTTCAGTCCTTTGCTCTACCAACTGAGCTATCTAGGCATAAAATTTTTCAGATAAAAGCTTGAAAAATCTGTAAAAGAGCGAAGAATGATACAAAAGAGCTTTTATTTTGCAATGGTTCTATAAATAAAAAATAAATATGGAAAAATTAGTTGATTATTCAGACTACATTATGGCCGCTTACACCGCTGGTGGAGCCATTATTGCCATCTTAACTCTAACAATTTTATACAAATATTTTAAGCTGCGCTCTGATATAAAAAAACTTTCCAATGAAAAACCATCATAAGAAAAAGCGCCTAATTTTTCTTGCTGCGGTCTTTGCCATTTCTATTGTTGCGCTGGCTTTTGTCAACATAAATTTTCGTCAACAAATTGTATTTTTCTATTCGCCATCAGAGCTATACGCCTTAGAGCCTCTAAGTAAAATAAATGGTAAGCAAATTAGAGTGGGCGGTTTGGTAGTAGAAAAGTCGGTCAAAAAAGTTGATGCCCTCACTACAAAATTTACCATCACTGATTTAAAAGATGAGTTGAAAATAACCTATAGCGGTCTGGTTCCCGACCTTTTTCGTGAAAAGCAAGGTGTGGTTGCAAAAGGAAAATTTAGTGTTGAAAAAAATGAATTTATCGCCAGTGAATTGCTAGTAAAGCATGATGAAAAATATATGCCACCTGAAGTAGCGCGCGGTTTGAAGAAGTAAAAATTATACAGTTTCTCGCAATTTTGCGCTGCCCTTCTCAACTCTCTCTTCTAATTGCGCCATAAATTCTGCCTTTGTAAGGCCGGGCATGATTGGCTCCATAAATTCTAAGGTGATGCGGCCTTGTTTTTTTATTAGCAAGCTCTTGCGCCAAAAATTTCCTGAATTAAGCGCTACGGGCACTACAGGCACATTGCAAGCCAAGTAAAGCGCAGCAATGCCAATTTGATAAGGATAATCGCCAGTCGTTGCGTTTGGCGGTATGCGCGTGCCTTGTGGAAAAATAATCACATTATGACCTGCATGTAAAAAAAACTTGGTCTGCCTGATTAAATCTTTTAATGCCGAGGCCCCGCCGCCGCGATCAACGCGCACCCCCGACATTTGTTGTACATACCAGCCGTAAAGTGGCACCTTCGCCAATTCTTTTTTATAGATGTAGGCGGGATGTTTGCAAAGCAAGTGAAAGACAACGGTTTCCCACATTGAATGATGCTTGCAAGCAATAATGCATGGGGTTTGTGGTAAGTTATGCGTGCCCAAAATTTGGTGATCAATCTTTAAAAAGAAGCGCAGCAAAAATAAAACAGTTTGCGACCAAGCCTTGGCGCAGTCATCAGCGAGAGTTTTTTTCTTAACAAAAAATGCGATGGGAAAATAGCTTAAAACAAGAATTGCAACCGATAAATAAAGGAAAATCCAGAATAAAAAAGAGCGAATGAATGCCATATTTTTTGGAGGATTGATGGTGCCGAATGTCGGATTTGAACTGACGACCTACTGTTTACAAGTCTGATTTTTCTAAAAACCCACAATTAAGTGAAACTTGTGACAACAACAGAGTCAAGGCTTTGCAGCTTTTTCTTGATTGCTGGTCAAGCTGGTTTTTTGTCAAAACTTGCGGTTAAATGTCCCGCCAGTGTCCCATGAAAAGGCACTTTTTAATATTAAAAGTTGGGACGATTTTATTTAGAAATGGTTTAGAGGCAAGTTAAGTTTTTGATAATAATTCTAAAATTTAGCCAGTTGGACTATTTTCTACTACGCTTGATTTTTAAGGCCTTGCCACAAAAATCAATCCCTCTTTTTAAAAAAGTTATATTTTAATTCACGACAGTAATCACTCTTTTTTGATTCCGTGCCGCACTTTTTCATAGCATCGTTAAATTTGTATTTAGCATAACACATTCCGCTTGGCATTTTATTTTTGGCCCTACAACCTTCTATCATTCGTAATTCGTCATAATAAATTTTAGGTTTATTTAGAAAAATAAATAAAGTGCACCCCTGCAGCCAGACCAATTTCCCCCTCCATTATAGGAGTAAAACTCGATAAATTTTCTTAAAATTTATCGAAAGCTTTTAAACACCACCACGCTAATTCGCGTGAGAAAAAATAAACAAATTATTTTTATTAAAATCTC
>CANGNU010000115.1 GCA_947455365.1 Rickettsiales bacterium
ACGCAATCAATAATTTCGGCATTTCCCAGCATGCCAATTTTTATCGCATCAAATTTTATATCACTCAAAACCGCCTCTAATTGTTGACATAAAAATGAAACGGGCGGATTAAAAATTGCGCTAACCCCTTGCGTATTCTGGGCGGTCAGGCACGACACCACCGCGCCTGCATAAACTTTATGCGCGGTTGCGGTTTTTATATCAGCCTGCAAACCCGCGCCCCCGCAAGGGTCAGAGCCCGCGATGATGAGAATTTTGGGAATGGCTTTCATTTGCTGATTTATTTTTTGGTGATTTTTTTCAAGCTGTCCAAATATTGCTGCAAGGCAATGCGCATAACGGCGCTGCGGCTGCGGTCTTGTTCTTTGGCAATTTTGTCGAAGGCTTTAGTCATTGAGTGAGGAATTTTTATGGTGATGGTGTCGATTTTTTCTTGGGTCATATTTGGTAATATTAAATATTTATTTATAATATATTATATTATTTTCTATAACGCAATTAATTTGCCAATTCCAAACCCCACAATTTTGTGCTTATATTTTCTGAAAATTTGCGTAATGCGGTTCGCAATTCATTGCCTCCACCAATTTTCTCGAAGATTTTAAGCCGACAACTTCTTCAATTTCACCTTTTTCTAATTTTGCAATTGCCTGCTGTGACACCTTTAATTTAGAAGCTGGAAAGGCAAGCGGCATTGATAAATCAGCTCTGATTATTTTTATCCAACCAAGCTTTGGCTTTGCTTCAAAGCTGAGTTTGTTGAACCTTTTATCAAGGCTGGAGATTTGGATTTGTTTGAATTTTTGAGTCATATTTGCAACTTATAGGTTTATATTGCAATGGGAAATTTGAACTTATGGGTTGGGTTAGATGGATAATATTATTTCTATATTATTAAAGGAAAATCTCTTTCTAGCGCGTCGTAAAGACCGATGGTGGATTTTGTGAAAACAAAATTTTTACGAATTCTTTCATCTTCATCGGGACTTCCAAAGCCTTTGTCTCCGTTAAAGAAGCGATTTATTATTTTTTCTATTTTTTGATGATTATCAAAGTTTGTGTAAAATATTTCGCGAGACGGCCAAAGCTTACTTCCTTGGTAGCTTAGCCCATTATCTGCAGAGCCAATAGGAATTTCTTCAGCCCCAAAGGCTCTAAACAAATTATCTTCTATAAAACCAAACCCTAAAAAGTAAATTTTCTGCTTATTTTTTGGAGACGCGGAATTTAAAATTTTCTGCTGAAATTCTTTTTCTAACTTATCTGTTTTTTTATTTTGTGGAACTCTCCTTTCTAACTCGCCAATCACATAAATATTTTTAGCCATTTTGCTTATTGTATCGTCAAAAATTTCTTTCAAGCCCCTTTCTTTTAAATCATCGGCAAGCTTTCCATATTCATATTCTAGCCCTTTTGATTCCCAAGCACTTTTAAAAATATCCCCTTTTTTCTTAAGCTTATTTTTACCACCTAAAGAACCATAAGGACAAAATATTTTTTCTTTTATTTCGCCAGAAAATTTTGGCATTTTCACATCTAAAAAATGCATCAAACTTCTATCATAGTTGAAATTGATGATTTGCAATCTATCTATTGTTTCTGCAATTATTTTAGCTGGTTTTTTCTTCTTTGCTTCATTAAAAGATTTGTTTGCGTAAGAATTAATTATTGCCTCCCTAAACCATCTATACCAAATTTTGTAACTAGCATCAAAAATATTTTTATTTTCTGCTTTTAAAATGTAGTATGCGATTAATTCTTTTCCTGCTTTGACTAAATTTTCTTTACTTTCTTTGTTGTCGCAAACGCTTATATCTATTAGTTCGCGCTCAATTGAGGTTAGAAAATTATCGATGCTTGATGGGTTGTAAAATTTTAAAAGCTTTGCTAGATTTACATGGGCTGTGAAGCCTAGTTTTGCTGCAATTGTTTTTGGTGCGGTTATTTTTATTGCCTCATGCAGCTCTTTTGCTTTTTTTCCAGCAGCTGCAAATATTTGATCTTCATTTTCCCCCACATACCAAGTTCCATTATATTTTGGGTGAATAAAATTTTTAAAAAATGTATTTGCATCACTATTGCCATCGCCCGTTAAATCATGATTGTTATTAACAAACTTTTGCCTTTCTTGGGGGTTTTGAAAAAACTCTTCATGCTCACTTGCTAATAATTCAAGATAAGATTTAAGCCCTCCCTTTTGTATCAAATCATTTTTTTCAAAACCAATCATCCTCTCAACAAGCGCCTCTCCAGTTGGAAAGCCAACTTCTTTTTCTTCTATTTTAAAGCCGCCGGGAGAATGTTCGGCTTTTCTTCTAAAATCACAACTAGCTCCAGCGCCAATAACAACAATGGTTTTCATATTCTACAACTCAAACACCGTCTTCCCCGCCACCACCGTTCTAACCGCGCGGCCCTTCACCTTAAACCCTTCAAACGGAGAATTTTTTGACTTGCTGTGAAGTTTTTCATTCTCAATTGTCCATTCATGATTTAGGTCGATTAAAACTAAATCAGCGCGCGAACCCTTGGCCAGCGTGCCGCCGTCAAAATTAATAATGCGTGCGGCGTTGCAAGTCATTTTCGCTAACAATTGCGGCAGGCTTAAAATTCCATCATGATAAAGCTGTAGACTCAACGGCAGCATGGTCTCAACACCCACAATACCAAAAGTTGCCTCTTCCAACGGTTTATTTTTTGAAGCTAAATCATGCGGCGCGTGGTCAGTGGCAATTGCATCAATTGATCCATCGCGAAGGCCTTCTATCAAGGCTTGGCGGTCTTTTTCGCTGCGCAAAGGCGGGTTCATTTTAGCGTTAGTGCCAAATTTTAACACCGCCGCATCAGTCAACATAAAATGGTGCGGAGACACTTCTGCCGTGGCTTGCAAGCCTTTCGCTTTGGCGCGTTTAATTGCATCAAGCGCTTCTGCAGTTGAGCAATGCAACAGGTGATAACGCCCGCCAATTGCCTCTAAAATGGCCAAATCTCGCTCTACAATCACACTTTCTGAAATGTTGGGAATGCCACGCACGCCAAGCTCTAATGACACTTTACCCTCATTAATGCAGCCTTTATTTGAAAGATTGAGATCTTCCGCATGCTGCGCAATTACCACGCCTAAATTTTTAGAATATTCAAAAGCGCGACGCATAACATTGGCGTTCATAACAGGCAGGCCATCATCGGTGAAGCCTACTGCGCCAGCGTCTTTCAGCGCGTTCATATCAGCCAATTCTTCGCCCTTCATTCCTTTAGTAATGCAGCCGTAAGCCTTGATATTACAGTGCGCAACCTCTTTTGCCTTCAAGCGCAAATAATCAAAAGTTAGCGTTGAATCCAGCGTTGGCGCGGTGTTAGGCTGGCACACAACCGTAGTAATTCCACCAACCACCGCAGATTTAGAACCGCTCGCCAAGTCTTCTTTATGGGTTTGTCCCGGATCACGAAAATGCACTTGAATGTCGATTAATCCGGGTGCAAGCACATTTCCACCACAATCAACAATTTCTGCATCACCTACGCTGGCAAGGCTTTCAACAAAGTCAGCAATTTTATTTCCAATTGTTAAAAGCTCGCCCATTTTATCAAAACCAGAAGCGGGGTCAATAATTCGTGCATTTTTGTAGAGAACTTTTTTATCGGCTGCAACCTCTTGGTTGTAAGGCAAATTAAACTTTGGCATTTTTATTTTTTTTGAAAGTTATATTTAATTGATAACCCAGAGCCCTTAAAATAAGCAGCGCCGTGTCAAATCTTGGCATTGATTTTTCAGAAATTATTGCGTGAATTGCTTGGCGAGAAATTCCTACTTTTTTTTCTAGATTGTTGATTCCAAAGGCTTTAGAGGCTCTATTAATATTTTTAATTAAATATTTCATCTCGCCAGTTTTTTGAAATTCTATCAATTCATTTTGAACGGCTCTTGAGGCAAATGCCTCATCTTTTTGAAATTGTTCAATAATA
>CANGNU010000116.1 GCA_947455365.1 Rickettsiales bacterium
AAGATGAGTGGAAAACTAATGCCAATGATTTAGATGTAAATTATATTGCAATTTTTACAAAAAAATAGGCCATTAAAAACTTGTCCACAAACCAAAAATTACACCCTGAGAATCATAAAACTCTTCATTGCCATCAAATCTTCGCAAATAGCCAGCCTGTAGGGCAATTTGCTCATTACAACGATAAATTAATGACATTGTCGCAATGTTATCGGCATTTTTATTATAGCGAAAATTGGCAACATTTTTATAGCTGTTATTCGTGTCGTCAGCTTTGGCCGCAACATTCCAAATAATATTATCTTGCAGCAACAAAACAAATTTTGAATTTAGTTTAAGACCAGTTAAAAAGCCAAAACGCACTTCGTCAAATGGATTAGAAAATCTTCTTCGATAAGCTATTTCTGCGCGAATAAAATATGGGTTAGTACCGCGAATTATCTGGTTTGTCGTGCGATCTTGAAAATTGTAGCCAACAAATAAACGCATTTCGTAATCAGACTGTTTTGGAGACAATCCAATCTTCTCATTTTCATTATAAATTCCCGGAAATTTATAAGAATTATGCAGCGTCAGTCCGAATTTTTTGTAAGAAAAAAATCGATAACGATGAAAAATTTCAACAGAATTTAATGCGTAAGCTTGCGTAGAATTTATTTCATCAGCGCGTTTAAAATTGCCATGACTTGCCTGCAAAAGTGTACCGACAGACTGCGATTTTGACAAAGGATATTCTACAAGACTATTAAGAACTTCACGGCGATATTTTGTTTCAGGAGTAACGCCCTCTAAGGATAAAAGCGATGTGACCGATTGAACTTCGGCCACAGAATTTTGAGCAATTAATAGTGAAAAACAAAATAAAAAACAGCCAATTTTTTTCATAAAATTAATCAACCATTTTTTTAAAAACCAGTTTCTTCAACGCGCAAAAATTTAAATTCTTTTACTAAATTTTTATCAAGATTTTTTAACAGATTTAAAAGTGATTTTTCTGCAATTGCAAATGTTAACAGCCCGCAAATTACCTCGATATTTTCATCATTTTTTTCTAACGAATCTTTTTCATAAAAATAAGTTTTTTCAACTTTAATTTCTTGCAAGAATTTTTCGTCTAATTTTTGTTCGTGAAGAAGTTTTTTATCTAAAGTTAGGGTGATAAAATATCGACCAACGCGCTCTTCAATCTTAGAGATTGTAGGGTTAATAAGTTCTGCACTTTTCACGCCAAACTCAACAGCATGACGATTATTGGCAATATCAATTAAGTCTGCAACCACAGCTGACGCGGTTGGAAAGCCACCTGCCCCACGACCAATTGCTAAATTATAATCGGCGTTTGAAGCCTTGGAAAGCACGGCGTTGAAGGAGTCATCAACATTAGCAATTTTTTCTGATTTGGCGACCAAGGCTGGATAAACTGCTTGAAAAACATTTTCAGCATTGATTTGCACAGATTCAGAAGAAGACTTTTCGTCTTGCGCAGCCGAATTTATAACTTGAGAAGAGGCTTGTGCAGCAAGGCTTGCGGCGTTTTTATAAACTGCCAATAATTTTATTTTATAGCCAAATTCATCAGCCAAGCGAATATCATCGGCGGTAATTTTAGTAATTCCTTCAACAAAAGTTTCAGCAAAATTAGGCTGCGAGCTTGTGGCAATTGAAGCAAGCAAAACTAATTTATGCGCGGTGTCAATGCCATCAACATCCGCAGATGGATCAGATTCGGCATAACCAAGTGCCTGCGCTTGTTGCAAAGCTTCAGCAAAGCCAAGATTTTCTGCCGCCATTTTAGTTAGAATGTAATTGCAAGTGCCATTAAGAATGCCATAAAACTCGTTGATTTTATTGGCTGCAAGCCCTTCTTTAAAAGTTTTAACAATTGGAATGGCACCAGCCACCGCGGCTTCAAAGGCAATGCTGCCGTTATTTTCTTCAGCAAGCCTTACAAGCTCTAGGCCATGCAGCGCTAACAATGCTTTATTGGCAGTAACAATTTTTTTGCCATTTTTTAATGCGGCCTTGTGAAGATCATAAATAATGCCTTCGCCACCTACAACCTCAACAATTACAGCAATTTCTGGATCATGCGCCAAATCTAAAATATTGCTGACAAATTTAACTTTTGTTTCGTCAATAAAATCTTTTTTGCTACGGGCAGAAACTGCGACCAACTCTAGCTTGGCAGCAGTTCTGCTATTGATAATTTCTTGGTCTTTAATTAAAATGTCGTAAACAGATTTTCCTACGACACCTAGGCCAACAAGGGCTACTTTAATTTTTTTCATTTTATTTTTAATTTAGAATTTTTTGAAAACAGCAAGAATAAAGGGCGCAAAGCCCAAAAAGAATTATGTGCGCGACCAGCGCGTAATTGTGCAAATTGCAATTGTGAATGTAGAAAAAATGCTCATCAGAACTTGATTTATTTAAGTCGAGGCTTAATTTTATAGTTTCTACAAATTAATATCAACGCCACATTTTATATTTTTGAATTTCCATTACGACAATGTCTAAAAAATCTTACTACCCTGAACCGAACCAGAACCTTGATTTTGCTGCCTTGGAGCAAGATATTCTAAAATTTTGGCAAGAAAATAAAGTTTTTGAAAAGTCGGTAGAGATGCACGACTCTAGCGTTGAAGCTAAATCTGAATTTGTTTTTTACGATGGACCTCCATTTGCCAATGGGCTTCCGCACTACGGACATCTGCTTACGGGCTTCATCAAAGATATTTTTGCGCGCTATCAAACCATGAAGGGGAAGAAGGTGGAGCGCAAGTTTGGCTGGGATACTCACGGCCTGCCTGTTGAAATGGAAACTGAGAAAGAGCTTACAGCTTCAGAGGGTCGCGCCATTTCTGGACAATTGGCAATTCAGGAATATGGCATTGATAAATTTAATGCGGCTTGTGAAAAATCGGTGATGAAATATGCCGATGAGTGGAAGAATTATGTGGGTCGGCAGGGTCGCTGGGTTGATTTTGACGGTGGCTATAAAACGATGGATATTAACTATATGGAATCGGTGATTTGGGCGTTTAAAAGCTTGTGGGACAAGGGTTTGCTCTATGAAGATTTTCGCGTGATGCCGTATTCTTGGGCTTGTCAGACGCCGGTTTCGAATTTTGAGACGAGAATGGATAATGCTTATAGGCAGAAGGAGAGTAAGGCGGTGACGGTGGCGTTTGAGTTGATAAAATGGCCTGAGCAAATACAAGAAGAAATAATGTTTCTTAAACATTATGGCCAAGAAGTTAAAGCTGTTCAATTGTTGGTGTGGACTACAACTCCTTGGACGCTACCTTCAAATCTTGCCATAGCTATCAATAAAGAAATTTTCTATGAAATTGGTTATAAAGATGGAGTGCTTGCTATAGGAACAAACCTTGAAAAATATGGGTTCGTAACCGAAATATCAATTCCTAGAAAAGATTTAGAATTACAAAATTTAGCGACAGAAGATAAAAACTCAGATTTAATCGCACGCTGCTTAGCAAACATTCATGGTAGTGAATTAATTGACTTACACTATATTCCGCTTTTTTCATATTTTAGAAATCATGAAAAAATTGTAAGCAACAAAAAGGCTTTTTCCATTCTTCATGGCGATTTCGTCACCACCGAAGACGGTACCGGCATTGTCCACATGGCACCAGGCTTTGGCGAAGATGACCAAGCACTCTGCAAAGCCAACGGCATTCCAACCCTCTGCCCCGTTGATGAAGGCGGCAAATTCACCAGCGAAATTTTCGACATAAAATATCCAGATGGCGCGCAAACCTTATCCCTCAAGGGCCGCAATGTTCTTGGCTATGACGAAAATTTAAAATATGACAAAGAAAATAATGTTAACGATGATGTCATAAAATACCTCAAAGCTACAGGAGCATGGCTTAAAACCGAACAATATCTTCATAATTACCCACATTGCTGGAGAACCGACACCCCACTAATCT
>CANGNU010000117.1 GCA_947455365.1 Rickettsiales bacterium
TATTTTTACAAATTATTTTTTCGCAAAATTTATTTTACAAAAATTTGCGATGGATCTTTAAAAGATTTAAATTCTAGTGCGTTGCCGCTAAAATCAAGCAGAAACATGGTCGCCTGCTCACCAAGAACGCCACGAAATCTAATGTAAGGCTCAATAATAAATTTTATCTCATCATTGCTAGCCCTTACGCGCAATTGATCTGCCAGCTCGTGCCATTTTTGCCATTCAAGTATTGCGCCAAAATGTCGCACAGGAACATTTTTTCCATCAACTTGATTGGAATCAACAGCGGTGCACTCTGCGGGCTTTACATGAGTTGAAAGTTGGTGGCCAAAAAAATTCCAGTCAATCCAATGTTCGCAGCTGCGACCTTCTTCAAGGCCAAGAATTTCGCCGTAGAATTTGCGAGTGGAGTCAAGATCTTTAATTGGCAAGGCTAGATGGAACGGAGGAGTCATATTTTATTTTTTCGAATTGAATAAATTTTAACAAATTCTTCAAATTAAATTATTATCTTCACTGTATCAAAACTAGGTCACGTTAATTCTCGCTACGCGAGACACGCTGACCTAGTTTTGATACAGTGAAGATAATAATTTAATTTGAAGAATTTGTTAAAATTTATCAATTCATTTCTAAATTAAGCATTTCATCCATTGAAGGACGGCGGCGAATTATTTTAAATTGCCCACCATCAACCAAAACTTCTGGAATTAATGGACGACAGTTATATTCGTTGGACATAGACGAGCCATAGGCCCCCGCACTTAAGAAAACTAGCAAATCATCATGTTCTACATTAGATAATTCGCGCGCCTTGGCAAGAATATCAGTGCTTTCACAAATGGGCCCAGCCAAGTCATAGAGAGCTTTCTCGCCAGTTTTTTGTTGCGCAGGCATTACTTCATGGTAAGAACCATAAAGGCCGGGGCGCGCTAAATCATTCATTGCAGCGTCAATAATTACAAAATTTTTTGCGACGGTTTCTTTAATATAAACAACTTTTGTTGCCATTATGCCAACATTGCCAACCATTGCCCTGCCGGGGGCCAGCGTTAATTTTACATTTAAATCTTGGGTAATTTTTTTAATCATTGCGGCATATTTTGCTAAATCGATAGTAATTTCATCTTTATAGGTAATGCCAATGCCGCCGCCAAAATCAAGGCTTTGAATGTTATGACCGTTTTTGCGCAATTGTAAACAAAGCTGGCGAATCTTGATAAACGCGGCTTCAAAGGGTTCTAGCGAAATTATTTGTGAACCAATATGAGTTGAGATGCCATATATTTCAAGGCCTGACAGCTTTGCTGCTTTCGCATAAATTTCTTCAGCAAAGTCAATATCGACACCAAATTTATCACCCTTTCTGCCAGTGGAAATTTTGTCGTGAGTTTTTGCATCAACATGTGGATTTACTCTGAGAGAAAATTTTGCTTTTTTGCCAAGCTTAGTGGCTGTAGCGCTTAAAGCATACATTTCCGCTTCTGATTCAACCGAAAATTCTTCAACTCCAGCGTTTAATGCGTAAGAAATTTCATCAACAGTTTTACCAACTCCTGCAAAAACAATTTTACGCGGATTAATTCCTGCTTTAATTGCGCGATAAATTTCACCAGCTGAAACCGCGTCAACACCGCTTCCAAGGCCGGCAAGAATTTTTACTAAACTTAAATTAGCATTGGCTTTAATGGCGTAACAAATTTTGCAATCAACATCAGAAAAGTTATCGGCAAAACTAGCGTAATTTTCCGCCAGCATTTTTTTAGAATAGGCATAGAATGGCGTCCCTACTTGCTTGGCAATGTCTGCAATTGCCGCGCCTTCAAGAAACATTTGGTTATTTTTGTAAGATATGTATTTCATTTTTTATAAAAAATTTTGGACTATTTGCCTAAACAGACTAAATAAAAAAGGATGCATTTATAAATATTTTTTTAAAATTTCCTCTTTTAGCTTCGGAATTGCCGATATTCCTTTTTGCAAAATTGATATTTTGTTTTCAATCTTCTCTATTTCCACAAATATCTTTTTTTGATCTGAAATTGTAGGAAGTGAAATTTTTTGATTTAAAAAATCTTTGGGATTAATTCTAGGAAGACTTACTCCTACCATTAAATCAGAAGTTTGCTTCACAAAATCATCTGAACGAAGTGCGTATTTCAAAAGTTTTGGGATATTGGTTTTTAGTACTAAAATGTCAGTTGAACAAATACCATCAAAATCAGGCTCAGCGACCTTGTTTAAGTAAGGACGCAATTTGCCATAAAGAATATCACCTTTTTGAAATTTATTCTTCGTTGATAAAATATTCTCCCCCAATTCTGTGTTGAGAACAATCTTTCCTGTATCGCTTTCTATATGTTCAAGCCCAATATAAATATATTTTTTATCAGGATTATTTTGTGGATTATCTTTTTCATTTGATACACTGCAAAATTCAGAAACATTTTTTTTAGGGTACGAATTGATTAATAAATAAATTGATTTTTGTAAATCAATAATAACTTCAACCGCTTCTTTCTCTTGTTTTTCTAAGGCTTCAATTTCAGCAATAATTTTTTTCTGAATGTCTGGTGATGGCAGTGGAATTTTTACTTTTGATAAGTCATCGGCATAAACATGTGGTTGCGCTTGCCCTCTTTGGAGCTGATAAACTTCTTTTTGAATTGATTTTAAAAAATGAAAAATCAATTTTGTTGAAATATTTTTTTCATCTTTTGATTTGATTGTGTTGCAATCGGAAGCAAAAATTGGCGTTTCAAAATAGTTTACAAATCCAGCGTAAGCGCCAGAAGCACTAACTGTAATAATATTTCCATTCCTATTAAATTCGTTATGAAAATATGCCGGACTTTGCCCTCCAGCAATCACAGGAATATCCCCTTCGATTGTCTTTTCTTCAGTAATTGTTTTTCCTTTTTGAACTTCAGCCACTTCGCTTAAAAACACTAACTTGGAAGTATTCCATACATCATCAAACTTTACTTTTTTTTTAGCCGAAAGTGAAATGTTTTTTTCAAAATCCACTCTATCAAAAGTGAACATATCCACTAAGTTGTGATAGCTTAAATTTTGCTGTAAATTTTCTGGTAAATCCAATTCAAACTCACCCAAAAAGGCTTTGTAAATGTAAAAACTTACTTTCTCTGGGTTGGTAAAACTATCAGCATCATATAACTGCGTGCATTCATCTATACCTTTACTCCTTTGTATAGCGTGAATACCTTCACTTCCTCTGCGGTTGCTAAATTCATAACCAAGAAAGCGTTTCTCTGCATCTTTTTCTCCCGTTTTTACCAAAACAATTTTTTGAGGATAGGCCAAAATAAAATAAAGCAATTTATCTTGCTCAATGCTTAAAATATTTGCCCAAAACTCCTGTTCGTTTTTGGCTTTAATTTTCTTGGTGTATTCTTTATAAATCTCGTGTTGCTCAATGTTTTTGTTTGGTGATTTCTGCAACAGTGTTTTATAATCATCAAAAGAAATCGCACCCCAAACATGAGCTACATATTTTGCAATTGGCTTTTCAATGCCGTTTATGGTAACATCTTGCAAACTTACAAAACATCTTTTGATTGCCTCTTCTACATTGTACGCATCTGCGTTGTTTCTGCGCCTTAAAAACAAAGTAATGGTGTTGGTTCCTGTTGCCATAAAAGTATTTGAGCCTAATTCAGCAATTCCTACAATTTCAAAATACTTTAAAAGAATTTCTCTTGTTTGGGTATAAATACCCGCGTTGCTCAAAATACTGCTAGGCAAAATTATTCCCGCCACACCACCATCTTTTAGCAGCTGTTTTGTTCTTTCAATAAACAAACATTCTATTTCTGAACTTTGGTCGGTAAGTCGGCCGTATAAATCAAAACCTAATTTTGCTTTTTCTTCATCCATTAAACCCTTAAAAGCTGAAACGGAATAAGGTGGATTTGAAATAATTACATCAA
>CANGNU010000118.1 GCA_947455365.1 Rickettsiales bacterium
AGTTGGCGAGCAGCTTTATGAAAGGCTGATGAAGAATCAAAAAGAAATCACCTCTGAAAGCCAAACCGTAATCGACAAAACCGTAAAAAGCGTTTATGGTTATCTTGACAACATTTCAAAAAATGTTGAAGAATTTAAAATAAAATCAGAAAGAGCAAGTGTGCAAGTTGACAAAGCAGTGTCTTCTGCAAGCTCGTCAATGGTTAAGGCGGCGCCCATTCAAACTGATAGCGCGACAACAAAAATTATCAACGAAGTTATTGAAAATATTAAACTTTCTGGTCACAAGCCAAATAAAAATTATGTTGCTACAACCACAATTGACGCAGATAAAGCCAAGTTGTTATTGTGCGATATTATCTTTGTCAAAGATGAGGTAATTTATATGATTGATTTTAAATCGGCGCGCTATTTTCAAGAATATGACAAAATGAAAAAAAGCGATAAAGCCGCGGCAGCAGCCACTTTGAAGCAAAGGCTTGATAAATATGTTACCTATATTTCTAATACAAAATATAGTTCGGCAATTAAAAAATTATCAGTGGGATTAAAACTAAAATTTGGTGAGGCAAAAGTTGTTTTAGCGGTTCCTTCGCGTGAGGCAATGGCTTCGCTCAAAGAAATAAAATATGTTAATACAATAAAAGAATCTGGTGTTGAACTTTATGATTTTGACACAGTCAATGATTTAGTCCTATAGTTTTGCAAGCCTCTATTTTTAAGGCTTAGCGCGCATTTAATTTTAATAATTTATGGAACAAACCTTACCAAAAATTGCGGCAAAATCTGCTTTTCCAGTTGAAGTTGAAGCGGGTAAAAAATATTACTGGTGTTCTTGCGGCTTGTCGCAGAAGCAACCATTTTGCGATGGTGCTCACAAGGCGCATAAAAACGCTGATGGCACTAGCCTAATGAAATCGGTGGTTTATGAAGCCTTAGAAAATAAAACTGTTTATTTTTGTGGCTGTAAGCACAGCAAGAGCGGCGTGCTTTGCGACGGTTCGCACAAAGTTTTATAATTTTTGCATAATTATTTTCAACCAGAAAAATGTCTCAGCAAAAATTAGAAAAAAATTCCTACAAAGATCTTTTTCATCTCATTCCTTTTTTTAAGCCATACAAAGTTGAAATCTTTTTTGCCTTACTTGCTCTAGGCGTTACAGCCTTGATGGTTTTATTTTTTGGTAAGGCGATAAAATATTTAATTGATTACGGCTTTGTTCAGCAAAGTACATTTTTTCTCAATATTTCATTATTAGTTTTTGTCGTAGCGGTAGTGCTGATGGCGGTTGCGGGCTATTATCGCTCAAGTTTAATCAATGCGGTTTCTGAAAAAGTAATCAACGATTTGCGCAAAAAATCTTACGAACATGTTATTAAAGTTTCGGCAGAATTTTTTGAAGAAACCAAGGCGGGTGATGTTGTTGCGCGCCTTACTCTCGACACGACGGTGCTTTATAATGTAATTAGCAATAGTTGCTCATTTTTTATTCGCAACATGTTGTTTTTTGTTGGTGGAATTGTCTTCTTATTTTTTACTAGTTTTAAACTAACTTTAATTTCTTTGGCGCTAATTCCATTGGCAATTGCGCCAATTTTTGTGATGGGAAAAAAAATCAAATCACTGTCGCGCAAATCGCAGGCAGCGCTTTCTACTGTAAGCTCGCGCATTGAAGAGACGGTCAGTGGCATCAAGACAATCCAGTCTTATTTATGCGAAGAAAAAGAAAGTAAAATTTTTACTAATTTGGTTGATGAATCGCTGCGAATTACGCTGGTGAAAATTAAAAATCGCGCTTTGTTAATTGCCTTGGTAATTTCATTTGCCTTTGGCGGCATTGCAGTAGTGCTGTGGGTTGGTGGGCATATGGTACTTGCAGGAAGCATCACTTCTGGCGATTTATCCTCTTTTATTTTTTACTCGGTTTTAACAGCAACTTCGCTTGTTTCAATTAGTCAAGTTGCGGGTCAATTGCAGACCGCATCTGCTTCGGCGGGGCGAATTTTTGAGTTGCTCGAAATTGAATCGCCCGTAAAAGAGGTGGAAAATCCACCAAAATTTAATGCAGCAAAAGAAATTAAAATTGAGTTGCAAGATGTTAGTTTTGCTTATCCATCGCGCAAGGATTTTGCAATTTTGCAGAATATAAATCTGGCAATTAATCCACGAGAAAGGCTTGCTATTGTTGGGTTGAGCGGCAGTGGCAAAAGTACAATTTTGCAATTATTGCTGCGTTTTTATGATGTTGATTCTGGGGCAATTTTGCTCAATGGCCGCGATATAAAATTTTTGTCATTGGCTGATTTGCGCCATAATTTTTCTTACATTTCGCAAGATTGTTTTATTTTCTCTGGCACCATTTTTGAAAATATTGCTTATGTCGATAAAAACATTACCAAGCTAGATGTGGAGCGCATTATCGAGCATAACCAAGCCTTACATTTTATCAAAAATTTGCCGCAAGGGCTTGATAGTATTGTTGGCGAAAGAGGGGTAAAATTATCTGGTGGTGAAAGGCAGCGCATTTCAATTGCGCGCGCCATTATTAAAGATTCGCCAGTGTTGTTGCTTGATGAAGCTACTTCGGCGCTCGACAATAAAAGTGAGCAGACAATTATTAATGCCATCAATAATTTAGCGGCAGATAAAACGGTTATTACCGTGGCGCATAAGCTTTCGGCGGTTATTGCGGCGGATAAAATTATTTTTATTAAAGATGGCGAAATTGCTGAAATTGGCACACATCGTGAATTGATGGCGTGGGGCGGGCTTTACAAAAAAATGTATGAAGTTGAAGCGGTTGGCCTTTCTTAAGCCCGCGCAAGCTTGCTGTGAAGGGTTTTTAAATCATCTGGCAGTGGAATTTCAAAATCCATTTCTTTGCCGCTGCGGGGGTGTAAAAACTTAATTCTGTAAGAGTGCAAGGCCTGTCTAGGAAAATCTTCCAACATCTTTTTTAATTCTAAGTTTAAATTTTTTGGCGCGGTTTTTTTGCTGCCATTGTAAATTTGATCGCCCACCAGCGAGTGTTTTTCAGATTCCATGTGAACGCGAATTTGATGGGTGCGGCCTGTTTCTAGGCGGCATTCAATCATGCTGATAAATCCATCGCAGAAAATTTCCTTCGTTTGATAATGCGTAATGGCATTGCGCCCTAGAGCGCGGCTGACTGACATTTTAGTGCGATTAGTACGACTGCGAACAATATTCTTATTAATCATGCCTTGCGCAGGGCTTAAAGCACCGTAAATAAAGGCCAGATAGCCGCGCTTAATTTTTCTTTCTTGCAAAGCCTGACCCAAAACTTGATGAGCAAAATCGTTCTTCGCAACCAGCATTAGCCCGCTGGTATCTTTGTCTAAGCGGTGCACAATGCCGGGGCGAAATTCGCCGCCCATTTCAGAAAGTTGGTCTTTGTGCGAAAATAAAAGTGCGTTAACCAAAGTATCTTCTTGGTTGCCCGCGCCCGGGTGAACTGTAAGCCCAGCAGGTTTGTTAATTACCAACAAATCATCATCTTCAAAAATAATTTCGAAGGCAATTTCTTTGGCAATTAAGTGCGAAGGTTTGGCCGCTTCAAGGGTAACAATAAATTCTTGCGCTAATTTGGTTTTTTGCGAACCATTGCTAATTGTTGAGCCATCTGCTTCGGCAACATTGCCATCTTCAATTAATTTTTGAATTTTGCTGCGAGTAATTTCTGGTTTTAAAGGCAAAAATTTTTCGGCGAGAAATTTGTCAAGGCGAATGCCTGTTTCATTTTCGCTGGCGGTGAAGTTAAATTTTTGCATTTTTATTTTATTGATGGCTTTGTCCCTGAGTTTCCTTGAGTTGCTGAGGCGACATTAATCGAGAAGCTTTTGCTGCCGATACAGCTC